>NZ_BAAGZI010000226.1:0-9460 GCF_054778695.1 Actinocorallia lasiicapitis | reverse complement strand
CGGCGACCGCCGCGGTCCCGCTCCAGGCCGGGACGCACGTGCGGGCGATCGTCAACGGGCTCGGTTCGGTGGCGGTGAGCGCCCGATGAGCGGCACCACCGTCGCGGGCGCGGCCCGGCCACGCGGACGTTTCCCGCACCTCAAGCGCGCCGGCGACCTCGTCTATGTCTCCGGCACCAGCTCCCGCCGCCCCGACGGCACGTTCGCCGGGGCGAGCGCCGACGCGATGGGCGTCGCCGACCTCGACATCCGCGCCCAGACCAGAGCCGTGATCGAGAACATCGGCGCGTTGCTCGGCGCGATCGGCGGCGGGCTCGATGATGTGGTCAACGTGACGACCTACCTGGTCAGCATGAACGACTTCGGCGGCTACAACGAGGTCTACGCCGAGTACTTCGACGAGACGGGACCCGCCCGCACCACCGTCGCCGTCCACCAGCTGCCCCACCCGCATCTGCTGATCGAGATCAGCGCCGTGGCCTACCTGCCGCGCGAGGAGGAGAAATGAAGCCGTTCTCGATGCCGTTCAACCTCAACGGCTGGATCGCGGAGAACCAGCATCTGCTGAAGCCGCCGGTCGGCAACGTGCAGATCTGGAAGGACGCCGACCTCATGGTCACCCTGGTCGGCGGCCCCAACCAGCGCACCGACTTCCACGACGACCCGATCGAGGAGTTCTTCTACCAGCTCCGCGGCAACATGGTGCTGCGGGTCATGGAGGAGGAGGGCAGGCCGCCGCGCGATCTGCTGATCCGCCAGGGCGACGTGTTCCTGGCCCCCGCGCATCTGCGCCACTCCCCGCAGCGCCCCGAGGAGGGCAGCATCGGGCTGGTCGTCGAGTTCGCGCGTCCCGCGGACCAGAAGGACGCCTTCGAGTGGTACTGCGTGCACTGCCACCACCTGGTGCACCGCTCGGAGGTGCAGCTCCAGTCGATCGTCGAGGACCTGCCGCCGATCTTCTCGGCGTTCTACGGCGACGAGGACGCGCGCCGCTGCCCGAACTGCGCCGCGATCCACCCCGGCAAGCAGTGGCCCGACGCGCTCAAGCCGCAGACCCGCCCGCAGAGCGCCGAGAACCCCGGGGAACCGGAATGACCCAGGTCGTGGACGTGCACGCGCACGTCTTCCCCGAGATCAGCCGCGCCGACTCGCGGCTCCTCGCCGACACCGACGGCCCCTGGCTGCGGACCGACGGCGACGGCCGGGGCATGATGATGGCCGGCGATCGCGAGTACCGCCCCGTCTCCCGCACCCTGTGGGACCCGGTGGAACGCGTCGCCGACCTGGACCGGCTGGGCGTCGACGTCCAGGTCGTCTCCAGCACCCCGCTGCTGTTCGGCTACGAGGCCGACGCCGCGCGCGCCGCCGACTGGTGCGAGTGGATCAACGCGCGGATGCTGGAGTACGCGAGCCACGCGCCGCACCGGCTCGTCCCGCTCTGCCAGGTGCCGCTGCAGCACACCGAGGCCGCCTGCGACCAGGCCGAACGCGCCGCGCTCGCCGGTTTCAAGGGCGTGCACCTCGGCAACCACCTCGGCGACCGCGATCTCGACGACGGCGGGGTCCAGGAGTTCCTGGCGCACTGCGCGCAGCTCGGGCTGGCCGTCCTGGTGCACCCGTGGGACATGCCGACGGGCCCGCGGATCGACCGGTACATGCTGGGCTGGCTGGTCGGGATGGCCGCCGAGACCCATCTGTCGATCCTGTCGCTGATGCTGTCGGGCGCGTTCGAGCGGCTGCCGCGCGAGCTGCGGCTGATCTTCGCGCACGGCGGCGGCAGCCTCCCCTACCTGCTGGGACGGGCCGACAACGCGTGGGCGCGCCGCGACATCGTCCGGGCCGACAGCCCGCACCCGCCGTCGCACTACCTCGACCGGATCAACGTGGACTCGGCGGTCTTCGACACCGACGCCCTGGAGTACCTGGTCAAGGTGATGGGCGCGGAGCGGGTGCTGCTCGGCAGCGACCACCCGTTCCCGCTCGGCGAGGCCGAGATCGGCGCGCTGGTCCGCGGCAGCGCCCTGGACGACCACACCAAATCCCTCATTCTGGGCGGCAACGCCCAGCGCCTGTTCCAGCTCGACCTGACGGAGTCCCCGCGATGAAGGCAGCAGTGATCGGCTCCGGCAACATCGGCACCGACCTCATGATCAAGATCATTCGTGGCTCCGGCACGCTGGAGATGGCCGCGATGATCGGTATCGACCCGGCCTCGGACGGCCTGGCCCGCGCCCGCCGGATGGGCGTCACGACCAGCGCCGAAGGCGTCGAAGGGCTGATCGGCCTCGACGTCTTCGACGAGATCGGCGTCGTGTTCGACGCCACCTCCGCGGGCGCGCACCGCCGCACCGACGCCGCGCTCGCCCCCCACGGCAAGAAGGTCATCGACCTGACGCCCGCCGCGATCGGCCCGTACGTCGTGCCGCCCGTCAACCTCGACGAGCACCTCGACGCCCCCAACGTCAACATGGTCACCTGCGGCGGCCAGGCGACGGTCCCGATCGTCGCGGCCGTCGGCTCGGTGACCGGGGTCCACTACGCGGAGATCGTCGCGTCGATCGCGTCCCGCTCCGCCGGGCCCGGCACCCGCGCCAACATCGACGAGTTCACCGAGACCACCTCCCGCGCCCTGGAGACGGTCGGCGGCGCCGCCCGCGGCAAGGCGATCATCGTGCTGAACCCGGCCGAACCGCCGCTGCTGATGCGCGACACCGTCCACTGCGTCGTGGACGACTGCGACGAGGCCGCCGTCACCGCCGCCATCCACGCGATGGTCGCCGACGTCGCCGCCTACGTGCCCGGCTACCGGCTGAAGCAGGAACCCCAGTTCGCGAAGGCCGATCCATCCTTCGGCGGCCCGCTGCTCGTCTCCACCTATCTGGAGGTCGAAGGCGCGGCCCACTACCTCCCGTCCTACGCGGGCAACCTCGACATCATGACGTCGGCCGCCCTCCGCGTCGCGGAAAGGATCAGCTCATGACCAGCGTGTACGTGCAGGACGTCACCCTGCGGGACGGGATGCACGCCATCCGGCACAGCTACACCCTCGACCAGGTGAGGGCGATCGCGGGCGCGCTCGACGCGGCCGGGGTCGACGCCATCGAGGTCGCCCACGGCGACGGCCTGTCCGGCGCGTCGGTCACCTACGGGCCCGGCGCGCACACCGACTGGGAATGGCTGGAGGCCGCCGCCTCGGTGATCACCCGGGCGAAGCTGACGACGCTGCTGCTGCCCGGCATCGGCACCGCCCACGACCTGCGGCGCGCCCACGCCCTGGGCGTCACCTCGATCCGGATCGCCACCCACTGCACCGAGGCCGACATCGCCGAACAACACATCGGGCTGGCCCGCGAACTCGGCATGGACGTGTCGGGGTTCCTGATGATGTCGCACCTCGCCGAACCGGCGCACCTGGCCGAGCAGGCGAAACTGATGGAGTCGTTCGGCGCGCACTGCGTGTACGTCACCGACTCGGGCGGCCGGCTCACCATGAACGACGTCCGCGACCGGGTCGCCGCCTACCGCGCGGCCCTCCGCCCGGAGACCGGGATCGGCATCCACGCCCATCACAACCTGGGCCTCGGGGTCGCCAACAGCGTCGTCGCCGTCGAGTCCGGCGCGACCAGGGTCGACGCGTCGCTCGCCGGGCAGGGCGCGGGCGCGGGCAACGCGCCGCTCGAACCGTTCGTCGCGGTCATGGACCTGATGGGCTGGGAGCACGGCTGCGACCTGTTCCCGCTGATGGACGCCGCCGAAGACCTCGTCCGCCCCACCCAGGACCGGCCCGTCCGGATCGACCGCGAAACCCTGACGCTCGGCTACGCCGGCGTCTACTCCAGCTTCCTGCGCCACGCCGAGACCGTCGCCGCACGCTACGGCCTCGACACCCGCGACCTGCTCGTCGAGGCAGGCGCCCGCCGGATGGTCGGCGGCCAGGAGGACCTGCTCCCCGACATCGCCCTCGACCTGCTGAAGGAGGCCTGATGACCGAGCAGACGACCGCGCACCTGACCGCGCGGGCCGCCGCCCTGGACACCGCCGACCTGATCGCCCACGCCCGCGACCGGTTCACGCTGCCCGAAGGAGTCATCTACCTCGACGGCAACTCCCTCGGCGCGCTCCCCAAAGCCGTCCCGCCCGCCCTCGAAGACGTGATCCACCGCCAGTGGGGCCGCGACCTCATCAAGTCGTGGAACGACAACGACTGGTGGACGGCCCCCACCCGGATCGGCGACGCCCTCGCCCCGCTGATCGGCGCCGCCCCCGGCCAGGTCGTCGTCGGCGACTCCACCAGCGTCCAGATCTTCAACGCGCTCGGCGCGGCCGCCCGGCTCCGGCCCGGCCGCGACCTGCTGCTGACCGACCCGAACCACTTCCCGACCGACCAGTACCTCGCCGACTCCGTCGGCCGGCTGTTCGGGCTGGAAGTGCGGCGGATCCCCGTCGGCGAACTGGCCGCCGCCCACGCCGAGCACGGCGACCGCGTCGCCGTCGCCGCCTACGGGCCCGTCGACTACCGGTCGGGCGAGCTCGCCGACATGGCCGCCCTCACCGCCGCCGTCCAGCGCACCGGCGCCCTCATGCTGTGGGACCTGTGCCACGCGGCCCGCGCCGTCACCGTCCGGCTCGACGCGATCAACGCGGACCTGGCCGTCGGCTGCGGCTACAAGTACTTGTCCGGTGGCCCCGGCGCCCCCGCGTTCCTCTACGCGGCGTCGCGGCACCAGGCAGCGCTCGACCTGCCGCTCACCGGCTGGCACGGTCACGCGGACCCCTTCGGCATGTCCGGCGACTACCGGCCGGCCGACGGGATCGGACGGGCCCGCATCGGCACACCACCCCTGCTGTCGATGCTCGCCCTCGAAGCCGCCCTCACGGCGTTCGACGACCTCCCGATGGAACTGGTCAGGGCCAAAAGCCTGTCCCTGACCGGGTTCTTCATCGAATGCGCCGACGCCCTGCTCGACGGCTTCACCCTCGCCACCCCCCGGGACCCGGCGCGACGCGGCAGCCAGGTCGCGCTCCGCCACCCCGACGCCTACCCACTGGTCCAGGCGTTGATCGAGCGCGGTGTGATCGGGGACATGCGCGCACCCGACCTGCTCAGGTTCGGGTTCAACGCCCTCTATGTGAGCCATCGCGAAGTGCTGGAAGCCGTCCAGCACCTCGCCGAGGTCATCGAGAAGGAAGAGCACCACGACGGCCGCTTCCAGCGGCGCGACACCGTGACCTGACCCTCTCACGATCCCACCCCTTCCTGTTTTCACCACCCAGCGCCAGGAGTTCTCTTCAGCGCGCCCGAAAATCCCCCCGGAAGGAAACACATGCGCCTCAACCGCAGAAGCCGAGCGATCCTCGCCCTGGCCGCAGCGAGCGGCACCGCCGCCGTCCTCATGCCCGCCACCCCCGGCACGGCGGCGCCCGCCGACCCCAACGTCCGCGAGGTCTGCGACAACCGCAGACCCGAACCGGTCGACCCCAACAGCTACGGAATGCAGCTCGACGGGACGTTCCTCCACCCGTCCCAGACCCCCGTGGACGAAGAGAACCCGCACCCGTTCAAGGGCCGCAACAAGAACTACGACAAGAAGTCGTACATCAAGAACATGAAGGTGGAGGCCAAGTACGAGGGCGACAAGTTCACGCCCGACTACTTCCACACCTGGCAGAACATCGTCGACATCAAGGGCCGCCGCTACCTGTTCCAGTACGACAGGTCCGAAGGGCGCGTCTACGACGTCACCGACGTCAAGAAGGTCAAGGTCGTCGAATCGATGACCCGCAACGACGTCGACGGCGACGAGTCGAAGGCCGGCAAGTCGTGGGCCGCGAACGACTACTGGGGCGCGTCCACGATCCAGTGGAACAAGAAGCTCAAGGCGTACGTCATGGTCATGTCGTTCGAGGACAAGCGGCAGATCAACGAGCTGCACGACCAGGACGGCAAGGACAAGTTCACCAACCCCGAAGGGGTCGCCGCGCTCCGCGCCAAGAAGGGGCTGAAAGGCTTCAAGGTCTTCCGCCTCGACGGCCCGCGCAAGAAGGACTGGAAGCTCCTCGCGACCGTCTCCACCGACTCCACCCAGAAAGACCCGCTCAACAGCGACCTGACCAAGCCCCAGCAGGGCTCCGGCTCGCTCGACGTCCCCTACTGGACGGGCGGCAAATACCTGTTCATCGCCGTCGCGCCCAACGACATCTACAACGGCACCGAGTACCCGACCAACCTGCACTCCGCCGGCTACCAGTCGTGGGACATGTCCAACCCGGTCAAGCCGAAACTGCTCGACACCTGGCACCTGCCCGGCCAGGTCAAGGGCGAAGACGCCGCCTACAAGAAGAACCCGCGCTGCGGCAACCGCACCTCGTGGATGGGCGCGCGGATGCCGCTGTTCATCCCCAAGCCCGTCGAACAGGGCGGCAAGTACGCTTTCGCGGCCATGGGCGGCTACGGCCTGTCCGTCCTCGACATCTCCAACCCCAAGAAGATGAAGCAGATCGGCCACGTCGACCTGCCGCCGTCCGTCTCCGGCACCGAAGGCGACAACATCGACGTCTCCCAGTACCAGAAGACCGGCAAGATCTACGTCTCCGGCTACCCCCTCACCGAAGACTGCTACGAGCCGTACAAGGAGATTTACGCGGTGGACGCGCGGAACCCGCGGCGTCCGCACATCGTCGGCAGGCTGCCTCGGCCGACCCCGCCGAAGAGCGCGTCGTTCACCGACTACTGCCAGCGCCGCGGCTCCTTCGGGCCCAAGCGCACCGGCTACTACACCAACCCCGGCAAGCACGACGCCGGCCTGCTCACCTACGGCTTCTACAACGCCGGAGTCCAGTTCTTCAACGTGAAGAACCCCGCCAAGCCGTCCATCTCCGCGTACTTCGTGCCGAAGGCGTACGGCAAGGGCACCCCCGACTACGCCTACGGCAACCAGACCCACGGCGTGTACGTCGAGTGGGACCGCAACATCGCCTGGGTCCTCACCAACCACGGCATCTACGCCGTGTCCTCCCAGAAGGTGCTCGGCAAGCCCAACCTCGGCAAGCCGGCCAAGCCGTTCCGCAACAGCCAGTTCTAGACCGCTCTCAGATCCAAAGGACCTCCCACCCCAGATGAAGCGCCTCATCGCGCTCACGAGCGTGGCCGCACTCGCCCTCACCGGGTGCGGCTCCCGCTCGGAGCAGAACACGACCACCTCCGCCGACGGCACCACCGTCACCATCGGATTCGACGGGCCGCTCACCGGCGACCTGTCGGCACTCGCCCTCGGCGCGAAGAACTCCGCCCAGCTCGCCGTCGACCAGGCCAACAGCGCACGGCTCGTACCCGGCGTGACGTTCAAGCTGAAAGCGCTCGACGACCAGGCCCAGCCTTCGTCCGGCCAGCAGAACGCCACCGCCCTCGTCGGCGACAAGACCGTCCTCGGACTGGTCGGCCCGCTGAACTCCTCCGTCGCCCAGTCGGTGCAGCAGGTCCTCGAACAGGCGAAGCTCGGCGCGGTCTCCCCCGCCACCACCAACCCCACCCTCACCCAGGGCGAGGACTGGGCGACCGGCGGAAAGAAGCGCGGCTTCACCACCTACTTCAGGACCGCGACCACCGACGCCGTGCAGGGCCCGTTCGCGGCCCGCTACGCCCACGACGACCTGAAGAAGAACAAGGTCTTCGTCCTCGACGACAAGAAGGCGTACGGCGCGGGCCTGTCAGCGACCTTCACCACCGAGTTCAAACGGCTCGGCGGCGACGTCGTCGGCACCGACCACATCAACTCGGGCGAGAAGGACCTGTCCGCGGTCGTCACCAAGATCAAGTCATCGGGCGCCGAGCTCGTCTACTACGGCGGCGAGTACCCCGACGCCGGGCCGCTCGCCGGCCAGCTCCACACCGCCGGAGTGAAGGCGCCGCTGATGGGCGGCGACGGCATCTCCGACCCGACCTTCGCCAAGCTCGCCGGCGACGGCGGCGAGGGCTCCCTCGCCACCACCGTGGGCGCGCCGACCGACACCACCGAGTCCGGCAAGAAGTTCGCCGCCGACTACAAGGCCGCCGGGTTCAAGGAGGAGGCGGGCGCCTACGGGCCCTACGCCTACGACTCGACCACCGCGCTCATCCAGGCGATCAAGACGGTCGTCAAGGACGGCAAGGTGCCCGACGACGCCCGCGCCCAGGTCGTCGCCGCCCTGCAGACCACGTCGTTCGCCGGCGTGACCGGCCCCGTGGCGTTCGACGCGTTCGGCGACACGACCAACCTCCAGCTCACCGTCCTGCAGGTCAAGGGCGGCGCCTGGACGGCCGTCAAGAGCGGCGCCTTCACCCCCGCTCCGTAACGACGGCTTCTGGCAAGGAAGGATCAGCGGTGCACGAACTACCGCAACAGCTCGCCAACGGCCTGATGCTGGGCTCGATGTACGGGCTCATCGCGATCGGCTACACGATGGTCTACGGCATCGTCCAGTTGATCAACTTCGCTCATGGCGAGGTGTTCATGACCGGCGGCTTCGGAGCGCTGACCGCTTGGCTGCTGCTCCCGCAGGGCACGTCGCTGTGGCTCGCGCTCCCGCTGATGCTGATCGCCGCCGTGGCCGTCTCGGTCACGGTGGCGATCACCGCGGAACGGCTCGCCTACCGGCCGCTGCGCGGCGGCGGCCGGCTGGCCCCCCTGATCACCACGATCGGGGTGTCGATCGTGCTCCAGCAGGCCGTGTGGGCCTGGTACCCCGAGGCCAAGCAGGCGCGGACCTTCCCGCGGCTGCCGGGCGGCCCCGTCGAGCTCGGCCCGGTCACCCTGCAGACCGCCGACTTCTTCCTGCTGCTCGCGGCGCCCGTCGCGATGGCGGCCCTGTCGTACTTCGTGCACCGCACCCGGACGGGCCGCGCCATGCGCGCCACCGCCCAGGACCCGGACACCGCGAAACTCATGGGCATCGACACCGACCGGATCATCGTGACGGCGTTCGCGATCGGCGCGGCGTTCGCCGCGGTCGCGGCCGTCGCGCACGGAGTCCGGTACGGGCAGGTCGACTTCCGGATGGGGTTCCTGACCGGGCTGAAGGCGTTCACCGCCGCGGTGCTCGGCGGGATCGGCTCGGTGTACGGGGCGTTCCTCGGCGGGCTCGTCCTGGGCGTCGCCGAAGCGCTCGCCTCCGCCTACATCGAGAAGCTGCCCGGGATGGAGATGTTCGGCGGCGGCGCGTGGGCCAACGTCTGGGCGTTCGTCCTGCTGATCGTGGTGCTGCTCGTCCGCCCGCAGGGCCTGTTCGGCCGCCTCGCGGCAGATCGGGCGTGACCCCATGACCACACTCACCAGCGAAAAGACCCTCCCGGAACGCGTCGCGGGCGGCGGCGGCCCCGGCCGGGCGCTGCTGCTGGGCGGCGGTGTGCTGACCGCGCTCTCGGCGTTCCTGCCGTGGACGTGGACCGCCGCCTTCCCCGGCGATCTGACCATCGCCGGCTACC
>NZ_BAAGZI010000225.1:0-9498 GCF_054778695.1 Actinocorallia lasiicapitis | reverse complement strand
GCCCGGCGTCGGCCTGCGCGGAGACCGCTCCGCCCGCCGGAGCGGAGGAGCCCTGCCCGGCGCAGGCGGTGGTCAGGAAGGCGAGCGCGGCCAGCGCCGCGCCCGCTTTCGTCACCTTCATGGCAGCCATCCCCGGCCTAGGCGTCGAACATGACGTGGCGCGTGACGTGCCCGAACATCCCCGCCGGGATCGAACCGAGCTCGCGCTTGCACTTGCCGCCCTTGTAGTAGCGGACGGTCTTGTCGGTCGTGTTGACCGCGTAGAACGGCGCCTCGACCCCGACGAGGGCGTAGCAGTGTCCGGGCACCGGGTCGGTGAGGATGTGCGACTGGACCCCGGTGGAGGTGTCGCTCCACCGGAACGTGCCGGTGGCGGCCGAAGCGGGCTGCGGCACGGCACAGGTGGCGATCACGGCGGCGGCGATGACGAGTCTGATCTTCATGGTTCTCCTCAGGTGAACATGGTGTTGAGAATCCAGCGGGCGATACGCCCCCTGGCCGGGACCGTCAGATGGACGGTCTCGTCGTAGACGTCGACCCCGTCGAGCACCTCGGGGCAGCCGTCGTCGTTGCAGAGCTGGCCGCGCAGATCGAGCAGATGGACGCCGCGTCCGGCCCACGCCGTCGCGGCGGTCCGCAGGATCTCGTTCATGGCGGGCGCCCACGCCCCCCAGCCCTTGTGGCCGACCATCCGGGAGTTGACCAGGTAGACGGGGGTCGATCCGGTGGTGAGGATGGTGAGCGCCTGGTCGAGACGGTGCTCGAACACCTTCCGGTAGGCGGGCTGGCCGAGGTTCCCGGCCGGTGCGCCCGGCTCGATCTGCTGGGGCGAGGCGTCCCAGTGGGCGACCATCAGCACCACGGCGTCCGGCCGGTCCCGCATGTACGACGGCCACTTGCGCGGCCACTCCCGGCAGGCGGGCGGTGTGCCCTCCGACGTCGGCAGCAGGATTCCGCAGCCGCCGAGCCCCCCGTTGACGATCGTGCTGTGCTCGCCTGCGGTCTCCTGCATCCCGTTGGCGAACGATCCCGCCCACGAGTCACCGACGACCAGGACCTTCTTGCCGTGGACGGCCGGTGCGAGCGCCGTCGCGCCCAACGGCGGGACGGCGTGGCCGTAGACCGGTTCCCCCGGATCGGTGCCGGCGTGCGCGGTCCCGGTGAACGGGATCGCCAGCGCGGCGAGCACGGCAGCGGTCCGGAGCGTGGCTCTCCTCAAAACTTCCCCCACATGGCTCTGGGCTCGGGCGAGGGCCATCATCCGATGATCCAGCGGAGCGTGATCGGTCGGACACGCCCAGTTGTCGAGTTCTGACGGAGCGCCGTCCGGTTTTCCTCTAGGGCAAGGGCTTGGCAAGGTTCTTCGGCGTCCGCCCGTCGCACCGCGCCCCACGGGCCTTCCGGGGCGAGGATGCCGACCGTGCAGGTGATTTCGGAGTCGGTCTCGGTCCCCGTCCAGGGGCGTATGAAGCTCGCCACGGTGGACATCGCGATCCCCGTGCTCAATGAGGAGCGTGCGCTGAGCGGCTGCGTGCGGACACTGCACGCGTTCCTCTCCGCATCGTTCCCGCTGCCATGGCAGGTGACGATCGTCGACAACGGCAGCACCGACGAGACCTGGCCGATCGCCCAGCGGCTCGCCGCCGAACTCGACGGCGTGACGGCCCGCAGGCTCGACGTGCGCGGCAAGGGCGCCGCCGTCCGGGCCGCCTGGTGCGAGAGCGAAGCCGACATCGTCGCCTACATGGACGTCGACCTGTCGACCGACCTCGGGGCGCTGCTCCCGCTGATCGCGCCGCTGGCCAGCGGCCACTCCAGCGTCGCGATCGGCACCCGGCTCGCGGGCGGGTCGCAGACCAGCCGCGGGTTCAAACGCGAGGCGCTGTCGCGCGGCTACAACGGCCTGCTCAAGCACGTGTTCCAGGCCCGTTTCTCCGACGCGGCCTGCGGCTTCAAAGCGGCGCGCGCGTCGGTGGCCCGCGAACTGCTCAGCAAGGTCGAGGACGACGGCTGGTTCTTCGACACCGAGCTGCTGCTGATCGCCGAGCACAACGGGCTGCGCGTCCACGAGGTGCCCGTCGACTGGATCGAGGACCTCGACTCCAAGGTGAAGGTCGGGGCGACCGTCCGGCACAATCTGCGCGGACTGGTCAGGACGACCCGGCGGATCTCCGCGGGGGAGACGGACGTCGCGCTGCCGCCCCGCCCGCGGCCCGCGCCCGCCCACCCCGACGCCGTCGTCCGGACGCCCCGCTCGTCGACCCTGCTGAAACTGACCGCGTTCGTCCTCATCGGGATCGCCTCGACCGTCGCGCACGCCGGCATCTACCTACTGCTGCGCTCCTGGTGGGCGCCCGAACTGGCGAACCTCGCCGCGCTGACCCTCACCGGGCTCGCCAACACCGAGGCCAACCGCCGCTGGACCTTCGCCTCCAAGGACGCCCGCAGGGTCCGCGCCCATTTCCGGGCCGGTTCGCTGTTCCTGCTGAACTACTGCGTCACCTCGGGCGCCGTCCTGGCCCTCGCCCCCGCCGCCGATCCCCATGCCGAGACCGTCGCGCTGCTGCTGGCCTCGGCCGTGGTCACCCTGCTCCGCTACATCGCCCTCGACCGCTGGGTCTTCCCGGTCAGGCGTCCCGCTTAGGAGAAGAGAACCGTGCTTCATCTGGTCATGGCCGTCGCGCTCGCGCTGTCACCGGCGACGGGGGCGCGTGCCGCCGAGGAGAACCCGCTCACCGTCACCGTGCGGGAGCCGGGGATCGCGCCCGGCCTGCTGTTCATCGGCGAGAAGGGCGAGCGGACCCCGCACACCGTCCGGATCGTCAACGACGAGGGCAGGTCGGTCTGGTCGCAGGAACTGCCGCCGGAAGAGGAGGCTTTCGACTTCCGGCAGCAGACCTACCAGGGCAAGCCGGTGCTGACCTGGTGGCAGGGCGGCTACAACGGCAACGGCTGGGGCACCGGCATCGGCGTCATCGCCGGGCTCGACCACCACATCATCGCGACCGTCCACGCCGAGGAGGGCACCCGGCTCGACGGCCACGAGTTCCTGCTGACGCCCGAGGGCACCGCGCTCGTCATCACCTACCCCGAGCACCGCGCCGACATGACCTCGATCGGCGGGCCCGCCGACGGCAGGCTCGTCGACGGCGTGGTCCACGAGATCGACGTCGCGACCGGCAAGACCCTCATGAAGTGGAGCGCGCTCGACCACGCGACCATCGCCGACAGCTACGGCTGGATCTCACCGAACACGACCGGCGCCTACGACTTCGCGCACATCAACTCGGTCGGCCTCGACACCGACGGCGACCTGCTGATCTCGATGCGGAACCTGTCGTCGGTGTTCAAGGTGGACCGGCACACCGGCGCCGTGAAATGGCGGCTCGGCGGCAAGCGGAACGACTTCACGTTCGGGCCCGGCGCGTCGTTCAACTACCAGCACGACGCCAGGGCGACCGCGCCCGGCATCGTCCACGTCTTCGACAACGAGAACGCCTACCCCGAGACGACCGCCGAGTCCGTCGCCAAATGGCTGAAGGTCGACCCGGTCGCCAAGACCGTCGAGCTGGTCCGCGAGATCCGGCACCCGGCGCCCATCGCGGCGGCGTACGCGGGCAACGTCCAGGAACTGCCCAACGGCAACACCCTGATCAGCTGGGGCCACAAGGGGCGGATCTCGGAGTTCGACCCGACCGGGAAACTGCTGTTCGACGCCGCGCTCGGCGCCGGTTACAACACCTACCGCACCTACCGGATGCCCGTCGCGGGGCTCTGACCCGGCGCTCGTCGCGCCCCGGCCCCCTGAGGGGGTCGGGGCTTTCGTGTGCCCGGCGAGATTTCCTCAGGGAAAGTCGCGTCATAGCGCGCCTATCGCGGCGTCTGGGACGAGAGATCGCGATGAGGGGCGAGATGGATCGACACATGGTCATTTACGCGTTCGAACCGGATCGCGACGGGC
Organism: Actinocorallia lasiicapitis; assembly: GCF_054778695.1. Lineage (NCBI taxonomy): Bacteria > Bacillati > Actinomycetota > Actinomycetes > Streptosporangiales > Thermomonosporaceae > Actinocorallia > Actinocorallia lasiicapitis. The sequence continues at coordinate 5,537 of NZ_BAAGZI010000225.1, read as the reverse complement.
TCGACGGCCGCTGGACCGCCCGCTGCGCGTCACCGGTCTGCGCGTGGTCGCTCGCCTGCGAGTGGGGGCCTTATGGCGACATCGTCGAGCTCGCCGCGTTCTATCTTGAGGCGGCCGCGCATGAGCGGGACGCCTGATTTGGTGAGGTTCGCCGGGTTACGCTGGCCCGGATGATGCGCAGGATCCTCGACGAATGCCGCCAGGACAATCTGGGTGACCGGGCCGCCGCCCTCACCTACTACACGCTGCTCTCCTTCTTCCCCGGGCTGCTGGTGCTGCTGTCGGTGCTCGGCGCGGTCGGGCCGTCGGCGACGGAGCCGCTGCTCCGCAACCTCCGCCATCTTTCGCCGGGGCCGACCCGCGATCTGGTCACCCAGATGCTGACCGACCTGCAGGAACAGCATGTGGCGACGGGCGTCGTGGGGTTCGTGGGCGTCGTCTGGGCGGCTTCGGGGTACGCGGCGGCGTTCATCCGGGCGATGAACGCGGTCTACGACGTGCCCGAAGGGCGGCCGCTGAAGTATCTGCTGCCGTTGCGGCTCGGGCTGACCGTCCTGACGTTGGGGCTGCTCACGGCCGTCACCGTGATGGTCGTGCTGAGCGGGCGGCTGGCCGAGCGGGCGGGGGCGGCGATCGGGGAGCGTTCCGCGGCCGTCACGGCCTGGGAGTGGGGGCGGTGGCCGCTGCTGATGCTGCTGGTCGGCCTGCTGGTGGCGCTGCTGTACTGGGCGGCGCCCAACGCGAAGCAGCCGTTCCGGTGGGGGACGCACGGCGGCCTCGTCGCGGTCGCCGTCTGGGTGGCGGGCTCCGCGGCTTTCGCCTTCTACTCCGAGCACGCCAGCTCCTACCACCGCGTCTACGGCAGCCTCGCCGCCTTCGCGATCTTCCTGGTCTGGCTCTGGCTCTCCAACCTAGCCATCCTCCTGGGCGCCGAGATCAACGCCGAAGTCGAACGCCAACGCGCCATCACCGCAGGCCACCCCCCCGACCAGGAGCCCTACCTCCCCCTCCGCTCCACCCGAGAAGCCCACAACGACACCCTCTGACGGCCACGGGTTCGTGGGATCGGACAGTGGATGCTGTTCAACATTTGTTGTACATTCGTTCCATGGCGTCCATCGGCTTCCGCGCCACTGAGCGCGACAAGGAAATCCTTAGAACCGTCTCCAATCCGGGCGAATCCATCAGCGATGTCATCCGGAGGGCTCTCCTGCTGCTCGAACGGGAACACTGGCATGCTCAGGCGCAACGGGACGCCGACCGTATCGTGGCCAGCGGGGAAGATCTCAACGCGGAGCCTGATGCCTGGTGATCCGGGGAGCGGTCTACAAAGTCAGCCTCGGCGACGCCAAGCGTGGGTCCGAGCAGCGCGGCAACCGGTTGGGATTGGTTCTGAGTCGTACCGACTGGACCATGGTCACCGTGGTCCCCACCTCGACCAGCGCACAGGACTCCGTCTTCCGGCCCCGAATGGAGATCGCCGGCAGATCCACCCTCCTGCTCGTCGACCAGATCCGATCACTGGACATCCAGTACCTCGTCGGCGACCCGGTCGACTACCTGGACCGTCTCGACATGGGACAACTCGAAAACGCCGTCCGCGCCTACCTGGGCCTCTAATTTCGGCGGCTGAATGCGGCTGTCCGGAATGTCGATCACGCGGTGGAGTGGGGGCTCCACCGCAGGTCATGTGCGGTTGCGGGATGGTCTATGTGGGCGGCGTCACAGTGGGACGGATGGGTGGGGGTGGTGGGGAGGGGTGGGCCCAATTCGGGTTTCGGTCGGGCCTAAATGGGGCGGAAGCGTGGTTTGGATCGGTGTAATGGTTGATGAACGGTCGCGTTCATGGTTGTCTCCCCGGACGTGATCAAGGTCTCGGCCAGCCACCCCCTGGAGAGTTCGATGAACAAGCCTCTGCGCAGACGCGCCGCCGCTGCGGCGTTCCTTGCCGCTGCCGGAACCGTCGCGGTGACGGGACAGGCGCCCGCCGCGCTCGCCGCCGCCGGACCGCTCTCGCCCGCCCTCACCTATGACGACTGCCCGGCCCTTCCGGCGGACCTCCCCGCCGCCGAGACGTACTGCAGCGTCATCGTCATCACCGGCGGACGACTCAAGATCGGCAAGATCGATCAGGAGATCACCAGCCCGATCAAGCTGACCTTCCTCGGCTACTCCGACGCGATGGGGACGACGAACATCTCGATCTACCGGCCGCTGAAGAGCGACCCGATCAGGATCAAGGGCGGTCTGTTCGGCGTCACCGGCAGCGACTTCCTGCCGGTCCTGCAGATTCACGCCAAGCCCGTGGCCGTCGGCGACCCCGTGTTCCTGCCGCCGAGCGGCGCCTTCCTGGCGATGGGCCTCAAGCTCAAGGTGCAGAACCTGCTGGTCGGCGACGACTGCACGATCGGCTCCGACGCCGACCCGCTGAAACTGAACGTCGGCTGGGAGGCCACCAACCCGCCCGCCCCCAACACCCCGATCACCGGCGAGGCCCCGGCGATGCACCCCGACGACCCCACCGTCATCACCGCGACGGTCGTCGACAACTCCTTCGCCGTCCCGCAGGCTTCGAACTGCGGCCCGTTCGCCCTGTTCAACCCGATCGTCGACTACCGCGCCGGCACCCCCTCCGCCGCCGGCACCAACACGGCCGTCTTCGACATCCAGTGGGGCAACCGCACCTACTCCGAACTCGGCACCCCCACCAAGTCCCTGAAGCCCACCACCGTGAAGAAACTCCACAAGCATTTCTTCTCCCGCATCCTCCCCTGACCACCCCCCGCTTGAGACGTCAGTCCGCTTCGCGGACCGCGGCGACGAGGTCCTTGAGGTTCTGGTACCTGCTGATGTCGTGCCTGAGGTCCTGCCGCTGAGTCTTGTTGTCGGCCTCGTCCTGTTCCGCGAGGGGAGTGACGAGGCCGTCCGGGCCCTCGACCGTCAGACCGCCGGAGGGGTGGATCACGCAGTAGAACCGCTTGTCCTCCTCACGCGGAGCGGGGGCTCCGGGCTTGGGCTTCGTCCCCTTGGGAAGTTCGCCCATCCAGTTGAGGAACCAGAGAGCCCGGCCCTGGGGGAGCGAGCTCTTCAGCGCGGTGACCACCTCGGGAGAGCCGACGATCGGGCTGCCGGGCAGCTCGACGACGATCTCCTTGAGCCCCGGCGCGGGCCGGCCCTTGATGATCTCGACGTTCTTGAGGACGATCCCGATCATGGGTTGTGCGTTGTTACCCTCGCCGATCGTCCGGGTGGAGCGGACGTCCGCCACCTCGGCGAGTGCGACCAGCCGCGCCTTCTTCGTGGCGTCCGGCAGACCTGCGGGCGCACGGTGCCAGCGCGCGCCTTCGAGCCGGAACTTGGCGAAGAAGCCCGCGCCGTCGGAAGCGGTCGCGGCCGACACCTCAACGGCCGGGCTCCGCGGCGCGGAATCCCGCCCGCACCCCGCCACGGCGATCGCGACCGCCGCACCCACCGCGCTCGCCCGCCCGATGAAGAATCCAACCCGAATGCCGTTCATCTACCTCATCCGTGCTGTCCGATGTCGTGAGCGTCGAGGAACCGCGGGATAAGGGGCCAGTGCCATTGCCGGTCATGCACGCCATCGCCGTGATGCCGTAGTCCTGCGGAGGTTCGTGGGGTCGTCTGGTAGACGTTCGCGGGGGGCTCGCGCGTTGCTTCAGCGGAGCTTGATGGTGGGGGTGGTTTTGCGGAGGGGCATGGTGAAGTAGTCGCCGAGGTACTTGACGGACCAGGTGCCGGTGGTGGTGGGTTTCACGTGTTTGCGGTAGGTGCCGTTGGCGTTGGTTGAGGTGGAGGTCTTGTAGGTCCACGTTTTGGTGCCGGGTTTGCGGAAGTAGATGCGGAGGCGGGCGAAGGGGTGGGGGGTGTACATGCCGTACTCGTTCATGGCGCGGAGCCTGCCTGTGAGGGTGAGGCGGGCGTTTTTTCGGAGTTTGCGGGTTGACGGCTTTGCGGTGAGGGTGGTGCCGGAGCGGGTGTTGAAGATGCCGGGCGGGCCGGTCATGAACTCGCCTGTTCCGCCCTGCAGGGACGAGCTGAAGTACTCGGTTCTGATCAGCCAGACGCCGACTCTGTCGATCGAGCTGAGCTTGAAGGTGTGGGAGTAGATCCGGTCGCCGTCGGGGTCCTTGAGGGGGCCGCTGATCCGTGCGGTGTCGTCGGGGCCTTCGAGGTCGATCGTCGCGAATGCGGCGGACGGGTCGGTGAGTCGGACTTTCACCGTGAATCGGCTGTATCTGTCCGGCCAGAGGCCGACCACGGCGCCGTCGCCGACGATGATCGTGTCGGCTGGAGCCGTTCGCGCCTCGGCGGGAGCGGCGCTGATCAGACCGGCGCCGACCATGACGGCGACCGCCGCGAACCTTGACCGCATCGCGACTCCTCGCCCGTCTTCTGCCGCCACGCTAGCCAGGGCGGGACGGGATCTCCACCGTGAGAGCGTTGCCGGAAGTGGCCCAAAACAACGCAAAAGGTTTCTTTTGGAGATCGTTCGCGCATGGTACGAATGATGATCATGGCCACCATTTATGAATCGATCGGCGGCGAAGCGGCTCTGACGGCCGTCGTCGACGACTTCTACGCGCGCGTGCTCGCCGACCCCGAACTCCAGGGATTCTTCGGCTCAGTGGACCTCAACCGGCTCAAAGGCAGGCAGATCGAGTTCTTCGGCGCCGCACTCGGCGGGCCGATGACCTACAGCGGAGCCCCGATGGACACCGCGCACTCCGGGCTCGGCATCAGCAGCGCGCATTTCGCGGCGGTCGCCGGACATCTGTCCGCGGCGCTGTCGGACGCGGGCGTGCCCGCCGAGACCGTCACGACCATCCTGGGCGCGATCTCGCCGCTCGCCGACCAGATCATCACCGCCTGACGCAGTGAAGGCCCGGAATCGCGCCGATTCCGGGCCATCGTGTCATCAGCCGCAGTTGCCCCACTTGCCGGTGCGGCCGCCGACGGCCTTGTTGATCTCGTTCTTGCTCCAGAGGATCGCCTGGTACTTCACACAGTGCTTGCCGGCCTTGAGGGCGACGGGACCGCCCCAGTACTTGACGCTCTCGTCGATGGCGCTGCTGTAGGGCGAGCCGCCCTTCACCCAGAGCGTCACCCGGGACCGGGTGGAAACACCCTTGTAGACGCTCTTGATCACGGTGACGCAGTTCTTCTTCGTCTTCTTGCTGTACGTCAGGTAGACCGTCCCCCAGACGCCGCCGTCGCTGCCCTTCACCTTGCTGGACGCGATGACGTTGTACCCGGAGCCGCAGTACACGGCGGCGCTGGCGGCGGAGGACGGGGCGAGCGCGACGACGGTGGCGGCGACGGCGACCGCGGACGCGGCGAGGACGCGCTGGGCGACGGGGAGCTGAAAACGCATCGGACATCCCTCTCTCAATACGGACATGACCCTTATCCGGTAAACGATCATGCCATGGCCGTCGGGCCGTCCGTCAGCGCAGGAGCGCCCGGTAGCGGGCGAGCAGTTCGGCGGCGACGGCCGGCCACGCGTACCGGCGTGCTCC
>NZ_BAAGZI010000224.1:0-9602 GCF_054778695.1 Actinocorallia lasiicapitis | reverse complement strand
GGGGCGAGCCCGCGACCGTCGCGCTGGTGGAGCTGGCCGAGGGCCCGTGGCTGGAGACGGCGCTCGACGGGGTGGCCGAGCCGCGAGAGGGGCTGCCGCTGCGGGCGAGGTTCGTCCCGGCGGAGGAGGGTGAGCCGCATCTGGTCTTCCGGCCCCTCTAGCTGAGCCGAATCTGATTCGGTACGGTCCGGGCATGAGGACCGAGGTGTGCGATCTCGTCGGAGCGGAATTCCCGCTGTTCGCCTTCAGCCACTGCCGGGACGTCGTCGCGGCCGTCACCAACGCGGGCGGGTTCGGGGTGCTCGGGGCGGTCGCCTACAGCCCCGAGCGGCTCGAGGAGGAGCTGCGCTGGATCGACCGGGAGGTCGGCGGGCGCCCCTACGGGGTGGACGTGCTGGTGCCGTCCAAGATCGACGGTTCGGCGCGCGACGGCGGCGACCCCCTCGCGGCGATCCCGGCCGAGCACTGGGCGTTCCTGCTGAAGCTGTTCGAGAAGTACGGGGTGCCGGTGCCCGAGCTCGGCGGAGCCGGTGCGGCCGCGGCGGCGCGCGGCGGGGCGCGTTCGGTGACCGGGGCGGGGGCCACCGAGCTGATCGACGTGGCGCTGTCACATCCCATCCGGCTGATCGCCAGCGCGCTCGGCACTCCCCCGGCGCTCATGGTCACCCGGGCCAAGGAGGCCGGGGTGCCGGTCGCCGCGCTGGTCGGGACCGTGGAGCACGCACGGCGGCAGGTCGCCGCCGGGGTCGATCTGATCGTCGCGCAGGGCGGAGAGGCGGGCGGGCACACCGGGGAGATCTCCACGATGGTGCTGGTGCCCGAGGTCGTGGACGCGGTCGCGCCCGTCCCGGTGCTGGCGGCGGGCGGGATCGCGACCGGACGTCAGATCGCCGCCGCGTACGCGCTGGGCGCCTCGGGGGTGTGGTGCGGGTCGGTGTGGCTGACGACCGAGGAGGCCGAGACCCTGCCGACCGTCAAGCGGAAGCTGCTGGCGGCGTCCGCGACGGACACCGTGCGGTCCAGGTCGCGGACGGGGAAGCCGGCGCGGCAGCTCGTCTCGGCGTGGACGCGGGAGTGGGAGGGGCCGGACAGCCCCGGAGCGCTGCCGATGCCGCTGCAGATGATCGTCGCGGAGGGGGCGATGCGGCATCTGGCCAAGGCCGCCGAGAACGGCAATCCGGGCGCGGCGGAGCTCGTCAACTACTTCGTCGGGCAGTGCGTCGGGCTGATGCGGAGCGTGAAACCGGCACGGCAGGTCGTCTACGACATGGTCGAGGAGTTCGCCGACGCCGTCGGACGGCTGGACGCGATCAGCGAGGGCTGAGCGGACGGTCGGGACCCGTGCGGATCTGCCGGACGACGGCCCGGGCGAGAGCGCGGTAGCCGGCGGCGTTCGGATGGAACATGCCGGCGCGGGCCGTCAGGGACAGTCCGTTGACGTACGGATCCTGGGCGCCGATCTCGTGTCCCGCGAACGCCGCGGCGGTGTCGGCGTACTCGACGGAGCCCGCGGCCCGCCTGCGGACCAGGGCGGAGTCGGCGCGGCGGGCGGCGGCGCGCAGCAGGTCGTTGAGCCGGTCGCCCTGGGTGTTGAGGCCGCGGATCTCCGGCGCGAACAGGCGCGGGTAGCCGACCAGGATGATCCGGGCCTTCGGGGCGCGGGCCGTCAGCCGGGCCAGCAGGGCGTCCAGGGAACGGCGCAGGCCGGCGCGGCGGGCGGGCAGCGCGGCCTCCTCCTGCGCGCAGGCGCGGGAGGAGGGCAGGGCGCAGGCGGCGATCACCTGGGAGAAGCCGAGGTCGTTGCCGCCGATGGTCAGGGTGATGAGGCTGGTGCGGGCTCCGGCCCGGTCGAGCTGGGGGGCTTCGCCCGACTTCCCGGTCAGCAGATGGTCGACCCTGGCGCCGGCGCAGGCCCAGAAGGAGGTGCCGCCCGCGAACCGGAAGGTCCTGCGGACGGTGTGGACGTAGGAGGCGGACGTCCGGTGGCAGCGGTTGGCGGGGGCCAGATCGGCCTTGGCCGGGTAGGCGCCTTCGCCGGAGGAGTAGGAGTCTCCCAGCGCCAGATACGCGCCCTGGACGGCGAGCGCCGCCGGAAGGGGCGACAGGGCCGACGTCGCCGGGGCGGGCGTCGAGGGCAGCGGAAGCGGGGCGGCGGCGGAGCAGCCCTGGACGGCCGCGAACAGCCCGATGATCAGCCCGGTTCTGATGGAAAAGCGCATGTCAACCCCCCGATGGCACCGGTATAGGTTCTCATGCGTCCAAGTGGGGAATGACCGGGAAACAGTGCTTCTGGGGCCGGGGGGACCATGTTCGCTTTCCTGACGGGGCTCGGTTTGGCGAGCGCCGCGGGGCTCAACGCCTACATTCCGATCCTCGTGGTCGGGCTGCTGGCGCGGTTCACCACGCTCGTCGAACTGCCGTCCCAGTTCGCCTGGATGTCGGGCGGCTGGGCGCTGACGATCATCGGGGTGCTGTGCGCGGCCGAGGTCGTCCTGGACAAGGTGCCGATCATCGACAGCGCCAACGACCTCGTCATGACCTTCATCCGGCCCGCCGCCGGCGGCGCGGTGATGGCCGCGAGCACGGCCGCCGGCCAGCTCGACAGCGCGGTCGGCACGGGGGCGACCCTGCTGCAGGACCAGCCGTGGATCGGCTGGGTACTCGGCATGATCGCCGCGTTCGCGGTGCACGCCACCAAGGTCACGGTGCGGCCCGTGGCGAACGTGGGGACGGGCGGCACCGCCGCGCCGGTGCTGTCGACCGCGGAGGACTTCTTCTCGCTGGGGCTGAGCGTGGTCGCGATCCTGGCGCCCGTCCTCGGCGTGATCTTCATGGTGTTCCTGCTCTACTGCGCGATCCGGCTGTTCACGGCCGCCCGCAGACGCAGAGCGCGATCACGGACCGCGCGCTACCGGTTCAAGAGCAGTAGCGGTTGAACGGAAAATTACTTTCGTTTGACGCTGACTTTCCGGCACTCCCCTGGCACACTGTGAGCCACTTCACGGTGACGGTACGGGGGCGGACGGAAGGCGGTGGGATGGCGCTCGCTAGTGAGACCAAGGTGGGCCAGATCTACGCCGCGGCGCTGGGCGCCTTCCGGGAGCAGCGGTTTCCCGGACTGACCCACGGCGCGGTCGCCGACCTGGGGCGGGTCGACGAGGAAGAACTACGGCGGCGCTGGCCGCGGCCGGCGGAACTGCTGGTGGAAGCCCTGGTGGACGGGGTGCTCACCAATCCGGACGATCCCGGCGACAAGGGCCTCAGGGCCGAACTGCTGGAAGTCACGGTGCACATGGCGACCGAGTTCGCGCTCCACGGCGACCTGCTGGTGGCGTTGATGTCGCGGCTCCCCCACGACGAGGAACTGAACCAGGTCTTCCGGGAACGGGTCGTCCTGCCGCGCACCGAAGTCGCCAAGAAGATCTTCGGGCGGGCGATGCTCAGAGGCGAACTGCGGCCGGACGCCGACCCGCGGCTCGTGTTCTCGATCGTCCCGGCACTGATGACCTACCGGGCGATGCTCCGCGACCCGGCCCCCGACCCGGCCGTCGCGGAACACCTCGTCGACGCGCTGATCCTGCCCCGGCTCCTGCGCTAAGCGAGGCGGAGGGCGCGGTCGGCGACCGCGACGGTGAGGCGCTGGCCCCAGGACAGGGTGAGGCGGTCGGATTCCATGCCGTCGCCGAACACGATGAGGCCGTCGGTCTCGCAGGTCAGCGTCAGGGGCGTCGCCGGGTCGAGGAGGCCCTCGGTGCGGGTCGCTCCCGTCGCGGGCGACGGCCACGCCTCGCGGACGAACCACGACAGCCTGCGCTCGGTCGGGCCCGGCAGCGGCAGGGAGCTGCCGCGCTCCAGCCAGGCCGACCGGCACCAGCCGCTCGCGCCCGTCCCCGTCCCGACCAGCACGCCCGAGGACGACTGGCGCTCCGCCACCGGCGCTTCGAGCCGGTAGCGGGCCGACTGGTGGGTCGCGCTGCCGAAGTAGACCTCGTTGAGCGCCGTCAGGGAGCGCCCGTCGTCGAGCCCCGCGGTGACCATCACCCGCTCTTCGACGTCCAGACTCCCGGCGGCCGCCTTTCTCAGCAGCCCGGCGACGGCGCCCGCCTCGTGCCTGACCAGCACTCCGGGGTTCCGGTCCGGCTCGGCGTTGACGCCGATCACCGGCTGGCCAGCCAGGTATTTGGCGACGTTCGCGACCAGGCCGTCCTGCCCGACGACGACCACCACGTCGTCCGGCGCGAACAGGAACCGGTCGAGATCGGCCCGCTCCACGACGCCCCGCCGCCACTCCACCGGGACGGCCGCCCCGACCTCGCCGACGGCCCGCCCCACGGCCTCGTGCGGCGCGACCACCTCCTCGATCTCCCGTCCTCTGCCCTTCAGGTAGTAGGCCGCCTGCTGCCTGGTCCCGTGCCGGGCCACCAGCTCCTCGAACTCGGTCCGTCTCCTGACGACCACCACCCGGGGCGCCAGCCCCTTCGCCGTCACCGCGCCTCGCCGGAGTCGCCGTGCGACAGCCGGGTGAGGGCCTGGCTGAGCAGGTCGGGCGTCAGCGTGAGCTGGCCGATCTCAGGAAGGTTCTCGGCCACGGACTGCGCGGCCAACGCGAGAAGAACCCGGGGGTCAACCCCTGCGTGAGCGGCCAGCCGACCCGCGAGCGCCTCCGCCTCAGCGGCCCCGGCGACCCGAATACGTTCGGCCTCCGCCGCAGCGGCGATCCTGGTGACCGCGGCCAGCGCCTCGGCGCCGATCCGGTCGCGCTCGGCCCGCCCGACCGCGGCGAGCCGCTGCGACTCCCCACTCTCCTCAATCGCCCTACGCTCCCGCGCCAGCCGCGCCTCCTCCTCGACCACCGCGATCCGCACCGCCACCGCCGCGGCTTCCTCTTCGCGGAGGGAGCGGGCTTGGGCGGCGATGCGGGCGGTCTCGGCGTCGAGTTCGGCGGCCAGGTGGTTGCGGGCGGCCTGGGATTCGGCTTCGACCCTGGCCGCCTCGGCGGCGCCCTCCGCGGTGCGGCGGGCGTTCTGGTTGCGCTGGGCGACCAGGTTCTCCTCGCGGTGCGCGAGCTCGATCTTGCTCTGCATCTCGTTCTCGGCGATGGTGCGTTCGCGTTCGACGGCCGTCGCGCGACGCTCGTAGGTGGCGCGGTCGGCTTCCTGCTGGACCTCCTCACGGGCCGGGGTCTGCAGGGCGCGCTCGACCTCCGCCTCGGGACGGACCGCCACCACCCGGACGTCGATCACCGAGATTCCGGTGGCGGCGAGGCGTTCGTCGCCCGACAGGCGTCCGGCGAGCTCGGCGCGGACGGCGTCGGGCCCGGCCACGACCGCCTCCCGGACCCGCAGGCCCGCCAGGACGCGCAGCGCGTGCTGCTGCGCCGTCTCGGTGAGCATCGCGGCGACCTGGTCGAGCGGGGTGCCCTGCCAGCGGCCCGTGTCCGGGCTGACCGCGAAGTCGATGCGCTGCGCCGTCACCGCCGGATCGACGATCCGGTAGGTGACGGTCGCCTGGACGCTCAGATCCTGGAAGTCGTGGCTGCGGCCGTGGAACAGCATCGGCAGCTCCCGGTCGTCCACCGGGACCTCGCTGATCACCGCGGACAGCGGCCGGAACCAGAACGCGATCCCGACACCCTCATGCGCGAGCTTCCCGCTCCGCAGGTGCCGCACATACGTCGTCGGGGCGCTCCGCAGATGCCGCAGAACGAACCTGCGCTGAACATCGGCCATGCCGTCTCCTCACATCGAGTTCTACTCAATATGAGTGCAACAAGCCCTGAAAAGTTCCCCGATCCGCCGCTTTTCTGCGGACCGGGGTCGGCGCTACCTGATGCCCACTACTTGATGCCCGCTTCCTTGAGGTCGCGGAGTTCACGCTTGAGCTCCTTGATCTCGTCGCGGAGACGGGCGGCGAGCTCGAACTGGAGATCCTTGGCGGCCTGGTGCATCTGCTCGGTGAGCGAGGCCACCAGACCCTCCAGCTCCTCGCGCGGCCGGTCGGTGACCAGGTCGTGGGCGTGACGGCCGGTCTCGCGCGCCGCCTTGCTGGCGAAGCCGGGGACGGGTGCCTTGCCGCGCGACTGGGCCCGGCCGGAACCGCCCATCAGGGTCTCGGTGTCCTGGTCCTCGCGGACGATGGAGTCGAGAATGTCGGCGATCTTCTTCCTGAGCGCCTGCGGTTCGATGCCGTGCTCGGCGTTGTACGCCTTCTGCTTGTCGCGACGCCGGTTGGTCTCGTCGATCGCCCGCTCCATCGACGGGGTGATCTTGTCGGCGTACATGTGGACCTCACCGGAGACGTTGCGGGCCGCACGCCCGATCGTCTGGATCAGGGAAGTCTCCGAACGGAGGAACCCCTCCTTGTCGGCGTCGAGGATCGCCACCAGGGAGACCTCAGGCAGGTCGAGACCCTCACGGAGCAGGTTGATGCCGACCAGGACGTCGTACTCGCCGGAGCGCAGCTCGCGCAGCAGCTCGATCCGGCGCAGGGTGTCGACCTCGCTGTGCAGGTAGCGAACCCTGATCCCCAGCTCCAGCAGGTAGTCGGTGAGGTCCTCCGACATCTTCTTGGTGAGGGTGGTGACCAGGACGCGCTCGTCCCGCTCGGTGCGGAGCCTGATCTGGTGGACCAGATCGTCGATCTGGCCCTTGGTGGGCTTGACGATGATCTCGGGGTCGATCAGGCCGGTGGGCCGGATCACCTGCTCGACCACGTCGCCCTGGACGCGGCCCAGTTCGTACGGGCCGGGAGTGGCCGACAGGTAGACGGTCTGCCCGATCCGGTCGAGGAACTCCTCCCACCGCAGCGGGCGGTTGTCGAGCGCCGACGGCAGCCGGAACCCGTGGTCGACGAGCTGGCGCTTGCGGGACGCGTCGCCCTCGTACATCGCGCCGATCTGCGGGACGGTCTGGTGCGACTCGTCCAGGACCAGCAGGAAGTCGTCGGGGAAGAAGTCGAGCAGGGTGTGCGGCGCGCTGCCCGCCTCGCGGCCGTCGATGTGCCGGGAGTAGTTCTCGATGCCGGAGCAGGAGCCGATCTGCCGCATCATCTCGAGGTCGTAGGTGGTGCGCATCCGCAGCCGCTGCGCTTCCAGCAGCTTGCCCTGGCCTTCGAGCTCGGTCAGCCGCTCCTCCAGCTCGGTCTCGATGCCGGAGATCGCGCGTTCCATCCGCTCGGTGCCCGCGGTGTAGTGCGAGGCGGGCAGGATGTGCAGCTCCTCGTGCTCGGAGATCACCTCTCCGGTCAGCGGGTGCAGGGTCGACAGCTTGTCGATCTGGTCGCCGAACATCTCGATCCGGACGGCCAGCTCCTGGTACTGCGGAATCACCTCGATGGTGTCGCCGCGGACCCGGAAGGTGCCCCGGGTGAAGGCCAGGTCGTTGCGGGCGTACTGGATGTCGACCAGGGAGCGGAGCAGGGAGTCCCGGTCGAACTCGTCGCCGACCTTCAGCTTGATCATCCGGCTGACGTACTCCTCGGGCGTGCCGAGGCCGTAGATGCAGGAGACCGAGGCGACGACGACCACGTCGCGGCGGGTGACCAGCGACCAGGTCGCCGAGTGCCGCAGCCGCTCCACCTCGGAGTTGATCGAGGAGTCCTTCTCGATGTAGGTGTCGGTCTGCGGGACGTACGCCTCCGGCTGGTAGTAGTCGTAGTAGGAGACGAAGTACTCGACCGCGTTGTTGGGGAGCATCTCGCGCAGCTCGTTGGCGAACTGGGCGGCGATGGTCTTGTTCGGCAGCATGACCAGCGTGGGCCGCTGGACCTGCTCGATCAGCCACGCGACGGTGGCCGTCTTGCCGGTGCCGGTGGCGCCCAGCAGCACCGAGTCCTTGTCGCCGTTCTGGACGCGTTCCTTGAGCGCCGCGATGGCCGTCGGCTGGTCGCCGGACGGGGTCATCTCGGTGACGACCTCGAACGGCGCACGAGTCCGCTGAAGATCGAGTTCCTGTCGCACGAGTCCTCCCCCAACCTGCACTGCTGACGTCGGTTCCCACGGTATGCCCCGCCACCGACAAAACGGCGGGGACCGGTGATCATCAGCGATCACCGGTCCCGCACGCTGGGTGTCGACTGGGCGTCACTTGCCGTCGAACATGCCCTTGACCTTGTTGAACGTGCTGCCGGCGACGTCGCCCGCCTTGTCGGCCAGGTTTCCGGCCTTGCCGGACACGCCCTTGCCCGTGGCCGTGCCCGACGCGGTCGACTCGAACCGCTCGACCTCGATCCGCTCCCGGCGGATGCTGTCGCGGATGATCCGCTCCTCCGGCACCTGCCGGACGGTGAGGCGGACCCGCTCGACCGGGACGACCTCCTTCATGGCGAGGGCCTGCTGGCCACGGAGCACGACCTCCACGGCGTCCTCCTTGATGTCGCCCGCGCCCTCGGTGACGGGGATGCGCTCCAGCTCGAACTCCTCGTGCATCAGCCGCACACGCTCCTCGACCTGCACCACGTCGACGTACTTGTGCAGCCGGACCCGGCCCAGCTCGACGTCCTCGGTGCGGAAGTGGATCCGCTCCTCACTGCGGAGCAGCGACAGATCGCCGTCGCGCCGGACGTCGGCCCCCGCGTGCTTGCCGCCGGTCTGGTGGGCGATGCCCGCGGCGCCCGCGGCGCCGGCCATGCCCGCGGCCGCCGCGGTGGTGGTCTTGGCGCTGGCCGTGGTGGTCGTGGTGGTGGTCTGGGTCTTCGTCGCGGAACCGTCCAGGCCGTAGTAGGCGCGCAGCCGCGTCTCCTGCTCCGGCGTGATGTGCCGGTCCACGTTCAGCTCGGGCGAGCCCGCGACCTTCTCCTTGCTGTACGGCACCGCCAGGTCGCTGCCCGCCATGCTGCCGTCCTCCAGCGGGACGAAGCGGTCCTTGCCGCCGAGCAGCCCGCCCATCCGCAGCCGCGCCCATTCCTGGACGCCCGAGGTGTCATCGAAGAAGATCTGTTCGATGGTGCCGAGTTCCGTGCCGCCGCTGCCCGTCATCCGGGCGCCCAGCAGCTTCTTGATGTCCAGGGGTGTCGCCATGACATCCTCCGAGAATGGTGTGGATGATTATTCGGACGTTACTTGCGGACGATGGTCCAGTTACTGGAGCCGTTCTTGCGGAGCCCCACCTGAGTGAGCTCCTTTCCCTTCGGAACGACGAAGACGAAAGCGCCGGTCGTGTTCTCGTCGGGCGCGAAGGAACGGTTCATCCGGCGGCCTCGGTAAAGCTGGTCGCCCGCGGCCTTGTCGCCGGCCGTGAAGGTGGTGGCGGCGGTGTAACCGCGCTGCTGACCGGGCGACGCCGTGCACGCGCCCGTCCCCTTGTTGCCGATCGTCGTGTTGACCACGACGAACTCCTTGCCGCTCGGCGGGTAGTACCACTTGCCGGTGGCGACGTTCTTCAGCCGCGGGACGGCGTCCTCGATCGAGGTTGCGGTGAACGCGATCCGGCAGCCGTCCGCGTCGGAGGCGGCCCCCGTCGTGGCCACGGGCGCCGCCGGGACGGCGCTCTGGCCGTCACCGGTCTGCCCGCCGGTCTGCCCATCGGCCTGCGAGCCCGGCGACATGTCGACGCTCGAGACGCCCTCGGGGCTCACCACGGGGCTGGAGGCGGTCTTGGGCGCCG
>NZ_BAAGZI010000223.1:0-9634 GCF_054778695.1 Actinocorallia lasiicapitis | reverse complement strand
GGCCGTCCAGCGGGGGACGCCGAGCCGGGCGGCGACCCGGCCAGGCGGTTCGGCCCGCCAGGAGCGGTGGCCGAGGACGTCGGGAACATGCGCCCACGGTCCGGCGAGGGCGAGCCGGGCGGCGAACACCTCGTCCTCGCGGAGCATGTTGCGGCGGTCGAGGCCGGTGGCGGTGGCGCGGCGGAACAGCCCG
Organism: Actinocorallia lasiicapitis; assembly: GCF_054778695.1. NCBI lineage: Bacteria > Bacillati > Actinomycetota > Actinomycetes > Streptosporangiales > Thermomonosporaceae > Actinocorallia > Actinocorallia lasiicapitis. The sequence continues at coordinate 9,441 of NZ_BAAGZI010000223.1, read as the reverse complement.
TACAGGGGGTCCATCATCAGATGGCTCTGGTTGAGCAGCCGGAGCAGTTCCGCGAACCGGACGAGCGGATCGTCGTCGCCGAGCCCCGAACCGGTGTACGGGAGGGTCGCGGGGGCGCCGTCGGCGCCGGTGTACAGGGTGGCGGAGGTGACCAGGACGAGCCGGGGGTCGGCGGTGAACTCGGCGAGGGCGCGGGAGACGGCGTGGGGTTCGAGCCGGTCGTCGTCGCTGATCCAGCGGCAGAACTCGCCCGCCGACGCGCGGGCCGCACCGACGAAGTTGCCGAGCAGCCCGACGTTCCTCGGCCGCCGCAGATAGGTGACGCGGGGGTCGGCCGCGGCCAGGGCGCGGCCGTACTCCTCGGTGCCGTCGGTGGATGCGTTGTCGGAGATCACCAGTTCGAGCCGGGGATGGTCCTGGGCGAGCACCGAGGCGACGGCCCCTTCGATCCGGCCGATCCCGTTCCTGGTCGGCAGGCACACCGAGACCAGCGGCATGTCCGTCATGAACCCTCCCCGTCGGCGTCCGCCGGGCGGCGCAGCAGCCGTGCCCTGAGCTCGGGCGGCACCGCGATCACGGTGTACAGCAGGAATCCGCCGCCGCCCGCGACGGCCAGTTCGAGGAACGGCCGGTCCCCGATCAGCAGTGCGCCGCCCGCCATGAACAGTCCGGCGGCGAGCGCCGCGAGTAGTGGCCGCACCAGCATCGGCGCGATGGGCCGCAGATCGACCCCGACCCGGCTGATCACCACGGCGATCAGCGGGAACGTCACGAACAGCGCGACCAGAGCCTGGGCGATGGCCGCGCCGCGCACCCCGTCCAGATGGACGCCCAGGTAGAGCGCGGGGACGAGCACGAGCACCCAGCCGAGGTTGAGCACCGCCGACACCCTGGTCCTGCCGAGCGCGGTGAGGATGTCGCAGGCCTGCGGCACCAGCATCTTCATCACCAGGACGACCGCGAGGAACCGCAGCGGTTCCGCGGCGGGCAGCCACCGCTCGCCGTACATGAACCGCACCAGCGGCTCGGTCAGCACCCCGGTGACCAGCGCGAACGGCAGCACGAACGAGATCAGCACGGTCAGCGACCGCCGGACGCCCGCCGCCAGCTCGCTCTGCCCGAGTTCGGCGAGCCGGGCGTAGCCGGGCAGGGCGACCAGCCGGATCGCGCTGCCGACCATCCCCGGCACCCACATCGACACGTTGGAGGCGAGCACGTAGAAGCCGAGGGTCGCCGCGCCCAGCGGCCCGACCACGACCTTGTCGACGTTGAACAGCATCCCCTCGATGCCGAGCCCGACGACCAGCGGCAGCCCGAACCGGAACAGATGCGCGGCGATCTCCCGGTCGAACGACATCTTCAGCGGCATCCGCGCGAACCACAGCACCAGCACCGCGACGGTCGTGTTGTTGGCGAGCTGCCCCCACACGAAGCTCCATGCGCCGAGCCCCTGGACGGCGCAGAGCACCGAGACCACGGCCTGGACGGCGAACCCGCACAGGTTGGCGACCATGATCCGGTCCTGGCGGAAGGTCCGCATCAGCGCGCCGACCCGGACGGCCGTCACCCCGTCGATCACGATCATCAGGGTGAGGGCGCGGACGACGGCCGTGGCGTCCGCGTTGCCCGACAGGCTCGCGAAGCCGGGCGCCGCGAACCAGAACAGCGTGTACGACAGGAGGCTGAACCCGAACGCCAGGAAGGTCGCGGTCGGCGCGAGCCGCTCCAGCGGTCCGCGCCACTGGACGGTCGCCGCGATGACGCCCATGTCGTTGATGTGCATCAGGAGCTGGCTCGCGGCCAGCGCGATGCCGAAGACGCCGTAGTCCTCGGGGGCCAGCAGCCGGGCCAGCACCAGGCTGATCAGGAACGATCCGGCTTTGCCGAGGATGTTCCCGAACAGGCTCCAGCTCAGGCCGCGCCCGGCCAGCCGGCCGATCGGCGGCGTCGCGGTGGTCACTCCGCCACCCGCTCCAACCAGATCTCGCGCCAGAACATCACGTACTCGCGCGGGCAGTTGGCGCTGTAGGCGCCCTGGCAGACCAGGCCCTCCAGGATGATGTTGGGGTTCTTCATGAGGAGGAGTTCGCCGGTCCGCTCGTCCAGGCAGCGTTCCACCCGGGAGGCGACGCGGGCGGTGCGGCCGCAGTAGCGGGCCATCTCCTCCTCGAAGCCGAGGCCGCGGTTCTTCAGCTCGCCGTTGAGGGTCGCCAGGATCTCCTCGCGCGGTCTGACCCTGACCAGTTCGCCGGGTTGCAGATCGAGGGTGCCGGTGGGGGTGGTGCGTCCGGCACGGCCTTCGACCCAGCCCCAGCGCAGCCCGCCCCTGATCCACAGGAGGCGCGGCAGGATCTTGCGGCTGAGGTTCTGGTAGCGGTTGAACAGGCCGAAGAACAGGCCGCGCAGCGTCAGCGCGAGCGAGGCGTTGCCGCCTTGGACGTCCAGGAGGTACTGGCGTCCGGCATGTAGTGGCCAGCGGCCGGGCGCGGCCCGCAGGATCTCGGTGGCCTGGCAGGAGTAGCGGGGGGTGCCGTCGGCGGCGGGCTCTTTGCGGGTGTTGTCGAGGATGGTCCCGTTGATCGCGACGATCGGCAGCGCGGGGCGCACCTCCTCGGGGGGCTTCTCGCGGGTGGCGGGCCGGAGCCATGCCTCCTTCCAGTACAGCGAGCAGGCCGTCTCGCAGCCGCCGTGGGCCGAACCGTCGCAGCGGGCGCCGACCAGGTGCACGGCCCCTTCCATCCGGCGCAGCCCGCTGTGTTCGATGACGTCGCAGACCTTGTGGGCGGTCCGGTGGACCCGCAGGGTCGTGCCGCAGAACCGCAGCATCTCCGGCATGAACGGCAGGTTCTCCAGTTCACCGTTCTCGTCGAGGGTCGCCAGGATCTCCTCGGCCGACAGCACCTCGACCAGATCACCGACCTTCAAGCGCGCTCCTTCAGTAGCCCGGCCTGTTCGAGTGCCCGTGCCGCGTCCAGGACGGCCGGGAACGGCAGCCCGGCTCTGGCGGCCACGGCCAGCAGATCGTGGTCGCCGTCGGACAGGTTGAGCACCCACAGCATCGCCATTTGTGCCTGCCGGGTGTCGCTTCTGCCACCCGTTGACCCATACAGGCCACGCCGCCCGAGCTGCGGTTCGCCGTGCGGCGACAGGTTGGTGTAGGCGCGGTTGTGCTCGAGGATCTCGACGGCGTCGCGGAGCAGGGCGAGGGTGTCGGCGAGCGCTTCGGGGCGGACGAAGCCGGGGTCGTCGCCGCTGGTGTGGTACTCGGGGTAGCCGGCGTAGGGGGTGCGGGTGAGGCTGCCGACGGGCAGGTCGAAGCCGGGCGAACCGTACTGGCGTTCGTCGTAGCCGTAGGGCGTGAACGGCAGGATCTCGGTGCCGAGCAGCCGGAACACCCGGTCGATCTCGTGGTCGCCGCGGCGGGTCAGTTTCCAGTGCGGGCGTCCCGGGTCGCCGGCGCAGGCGAGGGTGAGGCCGTGCCGGATCCGGTCGACGGGGTTGCGGGCCAGCCAGGTGATCGCGCCGATGGTGCCGGGCGCGAACACGAACCGGTAGGTGTAGTGGGTGTCCTTCAGCCCACGGGCCAGGGCGGCGGCGACGGCCACTCCGGCGAGGTTGTCGTTGGCGAGCGACGGATGGCAGATGTGGCAGGAGATCAGCACCTCGTCGGCGGTGCGGCCGCGGACGACGTGCTCGGCGTAGGTCAGCGAGCCGTCTTCGAGGGTGGTGTCGATGTGGACTTCGTAGTCGCCGTCCTCGAGGGAGTCCAGGGTGCGCTGGGTGAGGCAGAACCCCCAGTCCTCCTGGTAGTAGGAGGTCCGGTAGGGGACGAGGTCGGGCTGGTCGGGCAGGGTGTGGAGGTGTTTTCTGAGCTCGGCCAGCGGCAGGGTCGTGTGGAGCGGGACGCTGTAGCCGACGAGATGCAGGTTCAGCTCGGCGAAGTCGGCGATCTTCCGGCCGTCGGGGGTCTTGATCCAGGCTTCGCGGGCGTTCCATTCGCGGGGCACCGTCCAGTCCAGGACGTCGGTGCCGGTGGCGACCTCGTGCAGTTCGAGGGGGATCCAGTGGTCGAGCAGTTCGAGGGTGCGGCGGACCCCGTCGCCGGTGATGCTGCGGTTCAGCGGGTACAGCTCGCGGACGAGCCCGTGCATGTCGGCGGGGCTCATCAACCGGTCGGCGGGACGGCCGGTGGGGCGGCGGCTCATGGGCGGAAGTTCTCATCGAGGGTGCCGGCGGCTCTGCGGTCGGCGAGCCGGGCGAGGCGGGTGAAGCGCCGGTCGAACGCGGCCCGGGTGAGCCGGTGCTCCCGGTAGGCGGCGACCAGTTCGGCGGCGCCTTCGGGGACGCTCCAGCCGCAGGCGAAACCGGGTAGCGCGGCCCTGATCCGGGTGAAGTCGACACGGTAGGAGCGCGGGTCGCCGCCGGTCTCGCCGGTGACGAGCAGCCGCGACCCCGGCACGGCCGCCGCGACGTGTTCGGCGATCTCCGCGACCCGCAGGTTGTTCTCCTCGGTGCCCACGTTGAACGCCCGCGCGTGGACGGCTTCGCGGGGGGCGTGGAGGGCGGCGAGGAACGCGGCGGCGATGTCGCGGGCGTGGACGAGGGGCCGCCACGGGGTGCCGTCCGACAGCACCTTGACGATCCCGGTGAGCTGGGCGTGGCCGACGAGGTTGTTGACGACGATGTCGGCGCGCAGCCGGGGTGAGAACCCGAACGCGGTGGCGTTGCGGAGCGAGACGGGGGTGAAGGTGTCGTCGGCGAGCGCGAAAATGTCGTCCTCGACCCTTACCTTGGATTCGGCGTAGGGGGTGACGGGGCGGAGCGGGGCGTCCTCGTCGACCAGGGCGTCGCCGCCTGCCGCGCCGTAGACCGAGCAGGTCGAGGCGTACAGGAAGCGGCGCACTCCGGCGTCGCGGGCGAGCCTGGCCAGGCGTGCGGCGGCGTGGTGGTTGATGTCGTAGGTGAGGTCGGGTTTCAGCGAGCCGAGCGGGTCGTTGGACAGGGCGGCCAGATGGATGACGGCGTCGACTTCGGCGAGGTGGCTGGATTTGACGTCGCGCAGGTCGATGGGGAATCCGGCGGGGTCGGCCGGCGGGGGGCCGAGCACGCAGTCGGCGTACAGGCCCGAGTCCAGCCCGACGACCTCGTGGCCGGCCTCGGCGATGACGGGCGCCATGACCGTGCCGAGGTAGCCCTGGTGACCGGTGAGCAGTACGCGCAAGATGGCTCCTTCGAACGCGCGATCAGAGGGGGAGGGAGGTGAGCGAAAGGTTGATCTTGGTGCAGTGGAACGCTTCGGCGTAGCGGGCGTCGCACTGGATGCCGCGGATCCGGGCGAGGCCGCGGAACGCCTCGTCGTCGAACCAGGCGCGGGTGCGCTGGGAGGGGTAGCAGTCGTGCAGCAGCGTGATCTTCTCGGTGAGCTCGCCGTCGGTCAGCGGCACGAACACCGACGGCTGCCGCAGGTCGGACTCCCATTTGACGATCTCGTAGCCGAGGTTGAGGTGGCGGCGGAAGACCGTCGGGACGAGTGCGGCCAGGCCCCGGTGGTCCTGGTGGGCGTCGTGCGGTGACGGGCTGAGGATGACGTCGGGTTCACGGCCCGGCCGGATCGCCTCCAGGGCGTCCTTGGCGTGCTCCCAGTGGGCGGGCAGCCGGCCGTCGGGCACGTCGAGGACGGTGGCGTCGAGGGCCGCGCCGGGGCAGAGCGCGGCGAGCGCTTTGCGCTCTTCCTGCTCGCGCGGGGTGCCGCCGCCCGACAGCACCAGTGCCGTCACCCGGGCTCCGGGGTTGGCTCGGCACAGCCGCAGCAGGGTGGCGCCCGCGCCGATCGCGATGTCGTCGCAGTGGGCGCCCAGCACCAGGATCTCCGAGGCCGCGAGCCGCATCACCGCTCCCAGAGCGCCCACGGCTTGACGCCGCGCGAGTAGGCCTCGTCCAGCGCCATCCGTTCTTTGACGGTGTCGGTGGGCTTCCAGTAGCCGCGGTGCGGGTAGGCGAGCAGCCTGCCCTCTTTGGCGAGCTGGGCGCAGCCGTCGCCGACGAGGTCGCCGCCTTCGGGGATGTGGTCGAAGATCTCCTGCCGGAGCACGAAGTACCCTCCGTTGATCCAGAGCGGCATCTCGGTGACGGGCGTGATCCCGCCGACGTAGCCCTCCTCGCCGAGCTCGATGCAGTGGAAGGTGTCGGCGGGCGGCACGACCAGCATGGACGCGCCCGCGTCGCTCTCCTCGAACCGGGAGATCATTTCCGGGAGGGGGGCGTCGGTGAGGACGTCCGCGTAGTTGGCGAGGAAGATCTCGTCGCCGTCGAGGTGGTCGCGGACGCGCCGCAGCCGCTCCCCGATCGGGGAGGCGAGGCCGGTCTGGACGAACGAGATCGACCAGTCGCTGATGTCGGTGGAGGCCAGTTCGACGCGGCCGCCGCGGAGCACGAAGTCGTTGGAGGCGGTCTCGTCGTAGGTGAGGAAGAAGTCCTTGAGGTGATGGGCGCCGAACCCGAGGCAGAGGATGAACTCGGTGTGCCCGAAGTGGGCGTAGTACCGCATCACATGCCAGATCAGGGGGCGCGGCCCGACGAGCTGCATCGGCTTGGGGACGTCGCCGTGGGTGCCGGTGCGCATCCGGGTGCCGAACCCGCCGCAGAACAGGACGACCTTCACACGATCTCCAGGGTGGGAATCGGGAACACCAGCCGTCCGCCCCAGGCGCGGATGTAGTCGAGCTGCCCGGTCAGCTCCTCGCGCAGGTTCCACGGCAGGACGAGCACGTAGTCGGGCCGGTCGGCGGCGATCCGGTCGGGCGGATGGACGGGGATGCGGGTGCCGGGGGTGTACCGGCCGTGTTTGTAGGGGTTGCGGTCGACGGTGTAGGCGAGCAGGTCGGGCCGGATGCCGCAGTGGTTGAGCAAGGTGTTGCCCTTGCCGGGCGCGCCGTAGCCGACCACGGTCCTGCCTTCGTCGCGCGCCCGCAGCAGGAACCGCAGCAGATCGAGCCTGACCCGCGTGACGCGTGCGGAGAACGCCTCGTAGCCGGACAGCTCGTGCAGCCCCGCGGCCTTCTCCAGGGCGAGCACCTCCTGGACGCGGGGGCCTGGCTCGCCTTCCGGCCGTGCCCACAGCCGCAGGGAGCCGCCGTGGGTGGGCAGCAGTTCGACGTCGACGAGGGTCAGCCCGCCGCTCGCGAGGGCCCGCTGCGCGGAGGCGACCGTGTAGTACTGGAAGTGCTCGTGGTAGATCGTGTCGTACTGGTTGAGCTCGATCAGCGTCAGCAGATGCTGGACCTCGATCGACACCCAGCCGTCGTCGGCGACCAGGGCGCGCAGCCCCCGGGTGAACCCGAGGACGTCGGGGATGTGGGCGTAGACGTTGTTGGCGACGACGAGCCCCGCGGGACCGTGTTCGGCGCGGACCTCCCGCCCCGTCTGCTCGGACAGGAACGCGGTGCGGGTCGGCACTCCCTTGTCGCGTGCCGCTTGACCGACATTGGCCGACGGCTCGATTCCCAGGCATCGGATTCCGCGTCCCGCGACATGCTGCAGCAGGTAACCGTCGTTACTGGCGACCTCGACCACGAATTGCGCGCCGCTGCGTTCCAGCGCCTCCCCGACGAACCGGCGCGCGTGTTCCACCCAGGAAGTCGAGAATGACGAGAAGTAGGCGTACTCGGTGAACGTCTCTTCCGGAGTGATCAGCGGCGGAAGCTGCGCAAGCCGACAGTCGGTGCAGATCCGCAGGTGGAGCGGGTAGGTGGGCTCTGGTTCGTCGAGCCCTTCCGCGGTGAGGAACCGTTCACAAGGCGGTGTGGCCCCGAGGTCCACCACGCTCCGCAGCTCTGCGGAGCCGCACAGACGACAGTTCATTCAGCGTTCTCCAAGAAAAGGAATTGGCCGGATGTGGACGAATCCAGGTCGCTGATACGCGAGAAATTCCCCTCCTCTCACCACCCCCCGTCACCTATCTACAGGAGTTATACGCCGCTCCGCGAGGAATGAATAGCCTCAGTAGAAACGGCGGTCGGTGGAGCGGTCCTGGGCGCCGTCCACAGGGACGTCGGCGCCGTTGACGCCGGAGGCGCGGGGGGACAGCAGGAAGCAGGCGGTGTCGGCCACCTCGGCGAGGGTGACGAGCCGGCCCGCGGGGAGGTTGGCGGCGGTGAAGGCGGCGAACCGTTCGGGATGGTCGCGGTGGGTGTTCCCCCAGCGGCCGCCTTCGAAGTAGACCGAGCCGGGGCTGAGGGAGTTGACGCGGATCCGGTGGCGGGCCAGCTCTTCCGCCAGGACCGTGGCGAGATGGATTTCGGCGGCTTTGGCCACCGAGTAGGAGGAGCGGGTGCCGGGCTTGCGGCCGCTGATCGAGGCGATGATGAGGGCGCTGGCGGCGTCGCTGCGCGCCAGGTGGGGGGTGGCGACGCGGAGGGTGTGGGCGGCGTGGCCGACGTTCAGGGCGAGGGTTTCGGCCCACTCCTGCGGGGTGGAGTCGAGCAGGTCGCGGCCCGCGCTGCCGCCGGCGTTGGCGACGACCAGGTCCAGGCCCTCCGGTCCGCCGTCGGGCCACGGGGTGGCGGCGTGGTGGACGGCCGCGGCGAGCGCGTCGGGGTCCAGGACGTCGGCGGTGACGCCGCGGGCGTCCGGACCCAGAGCGGCCAGGGCGGTGTGGAGGCGGTCGGGCGTGCGGCCGCAGACGGTGACCTTGACGCCTTCGCTGATGAGGGCGTGGGCGATGGCCAGGCCGATGCCGTGGGTGCCGCCGGTGACGAAGGCCGTGCGGCCGGTGAGTCCGAGATCCATGGCAGCTTTCGTACCAGGCGCGGCGGCCGGGCGTCAGGGCCAGAGGGAGCGGACCTCGGCGAGCGGGTCGGGGATCTGGGCGGCGGGGACGTCCCAGCGTCGGACGGTGCGGCCGTCCGGGGTGAAAGCGGGCCAGCCGGGGTCGCCGGTGGACGCGAACGCCAGCCAGGAGGCGCGGATCGCGTCCGACAGCGCGTCGAAGTCGGCCGGGGGGCGGCCGAGGTTCCGCAGCGCCATCGGTGTCTTCGGCAGGCCGAAGGTGAACGGGATGTCGATGCCGTGGGCGGCGCCGTGCTGGGCGCTCCGCCAGGTGAAGTCGTACAGGTAGGTGCGGCCGCCCGCCGCGGCGTGCGCTTCGGCGACGCGGGTGGTGGGGATCCGGACGAGGGCGTCGGACATGAGGGCGGTGAACGCGGCCGTCAGGTCGGGGTGGGCGGCCCGGTAGCGGTCGGCGGCCTCGGCGGGCAGGCCGAGCGTGTCGGCGACACCGCGCAGGTTGATCTCGTCGGCGGGCGGGACGGGCCCGAACGTCCGGTACTCCTCGTGGGTGTACCCGCAGACCAGGTCGACGGCCGGGTTCGGGGCGGCCCACGGCGGGCCGGTCACGAGGTCGCCGTCGATGACGGGTGCGACGGCCCCGCCGCCCTGACGTCC
>NZ_BAAGZI010000222.1:0-9644 GCF_054778695.1 Actinocorallia lasiicapitis | reverse complement strand
GCCAGCCGCCGCCCGAACTCGGGCAGATGGGGCATCAGTTCGGCGTCGCTCAGCGGGCGTTCCGGACCGGCTACGAGATGGTCGACGGCCGTGCCGCCCGTCCCCGACCGGCGGCTTCTTCCGGGCGACGCCCGCCGCGTGAACAGCGTGACCTCGTGGCCCTGCGCGCCGAGCGCGGCGATCAGCCCGCCCAGCCGCTGCGGCCGATCCGCGACGACCATGGATATTCTCATCGTTTCTCTCCTGTTCGTTTCACACCAGGCGTTCATGGACGTAGCACCAGCGCCAGCGCGTCCCCGGGCCGATGCCCGAGGCCAGCGGATGGTCGGTCTCCTGGTAGTGGGCCTTGGCGTGCTGCTGCGGCGAGGAATCGGAGCAGGCGACCCAGCCGCAGGTCAGGCAGATGACCAGCGCGCTCCAGGACTCGCCTTTGGTCTCGCATTCGCGGCAGCCCTCCGAGAGGGCGCCGACCGGCCGCAGTCCTTCCAGGTGTTCGCAGTGCGGAGCCGTCCCGTTCGGGTGGCTGGACGCTCCGCCGATACTTCTGCTGGTCTCGTACACCGCCGCGACGCTCCCTACCGGCCCGCGCCTGACAGGCCGTCGAACGCAGTCAACGCCCGGCGGGCCCTGGGGGTAACCGGCAGTCAGCGCAAGCCTCATCAGCCGCGCAGATGGGCCCTTTACGGATCCGCGGTTTCCCCGCGCGGGTGAGGCGGCTTAGCTGGAAGCATGAAAACGGACATCGCGACTCCCCTGGCCGCCCGTGTGCGCCTCGAACCGTCCCGGAAGCGGTACGGCGGGCTCGACGGGGGCTGGTGGCCGCGGTCCGGCGATCCGGTGCCGGAGTTCACGGCGCTGGCCGAGGCGCTCAGCGGCCCGCTCGGCCCGGTGATCAGGTTGACGGTCGACCGCGCGGACTGGCCGGATCTGCCGCGCCGGATCGTCGTCAACGGCCGTCAGGTGCGGATCGGCACGTTCTCCGCGCTCAACCACAAGATCATCGTCACCTGCGGCCGTGACGACGTCTACCTGCTGCTGGTCGTCCCGCCCGGCGCCGATCCGGCGGCGGCCGACAGAGCTCTGATCCGGGCGGCGACGGGTTCGGACACCCGCCCGGATCAGCTCCTGCTCCAGTCGGGCGTGCTCGACGCCGACGGCGCGCTGATCAAGGCGTCCGGCGATAACGGCCAGTTCGACCGGTGGCTCGACGACGGCGCCTCCGGCTGAAGCCCGGCGGACTCGACCGTCACGGGTTAAGCTGCGCGCACAGCACGTCCGGTCCTCTGCTCCGGTCCTCGGCGGCGGCCTCCCTCAGGCCTTCAGCAGCACGGGCAAGGATGACCATGACCGTTTCGCCTGTCGCGTCACGCACGTCCCGTCTCGATCCGGAGATTCCGGAGCTCCACCTGCGCACCGGCAGAGCCGGGCACTGGCTGGTGGTGACGGCCGAAGGGTCCGTGCACGGCGCGACGGCCGCCCGGCTGCGCGCCGGGCTCCGCGCGGCCCTCGACGAGAGCCTGCTCGTCGCGGTGGACCTGGCGGCCGCCGAACTCACCGACGTCTCCGGGTTCGGCGTGCTCGTGGGGGTCAACCGCTCCGCCCGAGCGCAGGGCAGGGTGTTCCTGGTGGTCGCGGCCGCCGCGCCGGTCGTCCGGATACTCCGCACGAACGGGCTCGACCACGACCTCCTCCTCTGCACGACCCTGCCCGGACTGATCGCCAGGTGACCGATCGCCCGGTGAGCGGGTTATTTCTCCTTGAAGGCCGCCATGATCGCGGCGTTGGCCTCGCCGATGAAGGACGCGCGGTTGGCGGCGGCCCAGTCGCGGCTGGCTGTCAGGGCGGCGGCCGAACCCTGGAAGTGCGGGGCGACATAGCGGGCGAAAAGCTCGTAGGAGCGACGGGTCTCGGCGGTGTCGGCCCACTCGTGCGCCATGATCAGGTAGCTGCCGAAGCCGCCGGACTTCTCCTGGAGGCGTTCGATCTGGGCGATGGCGTCGTCGGGGGTGCCGATGACGGCGAAGCCGTTGGCGTTCATCGCGTCGGCCATCTCGGCGGTGTCGTCGGTGTCGGGGGCCAGCGGCAGCGCGGCGACCCGTTTGAAGTAGTCGACCCAGCCGCCCAGCCCGAACGCGACGTCGCGTTTGGCCTGCTCCCGGGTGTCGGCGAGATGCATCGGGCCGACGAGCCGCCAGGTCGAGCGGTCGACGGGGCCGCCCGCCGCCGCTTCCATGGTCTTCCAGGTTTCGCCGAGCAGGTCGAAGCCCTTGGTCTGGGTCGCGCCGATCGACAGCAGCCCGGCGCCGTGCTTACCGGCGGCGCGGGGGCCTGCCGGGGAGACCGTCGCGGCCACGGCGACCTCGAGGCCGTCGCGGCTGTAGGGGCGGAGCTGGAGCCGCGCCTCGTCCAGGGTGAACCAGTCGGTCTTCATGGTGACGGGGGCGTCGCCGGCGAGCAGGGCCATGATGGCGTCGAGGGACTCGGCCATCATCTGGCGCTGGCGGGCGACCTCGATGCCCATCATGTGGGCGTCGCTGGGCAGGGAGCCGGGGCCGACGCCGAGCATGACGCGGCCGCGCGTCAGATGGTCGAGCAGGACCATCCGGTCGGCCAGCATCAGCGGATGGTGGTAGGGCAGCGACGACACCCCGGTGCCGAGGCGGATGTGCCTGGTCCGTTCGGCGGCGACCGCGATGAACACCTCGGGCGAGGCGATGATCTCGTACCCGGCGCTGTGGTGCTCGCCGATCCACGCCTCGTCGAAGCCCAGCGCGTCCAGATGGACGATCAGATCGAGATCCCGTTCCAGTGCGAGGGTCGGATTCTGCCCGGCGGGGTGGAAGGGGGCGAGAAAGACACCGAAGCGCATGGAAGACCACCTTAACTAGAACGTGTTTCTTATCTAGCCGGTAGCGGGTGCCGGAGCGCAAGCCCTCCGCCGGAATGACCGGCGTCACAGCGACGTTAAAGATCAAAGAGAGCGTGTTCCGGAGACGAGGGGATTGCGGTGAAGGTAGAGATCTGGACCGATATCAACTGCCCGTTCTGCTACCTCGGCAAGCAGCGGTTCGAGGAGGCGCTCGACGCGTTCCCGCACCGCGACGAGGTCGAAGTGGTGCACCGGTCGTTCGAGCTGAACCCGGAAGCGCCGAAGGACGAGAGCCGCCCCGTCATCCCGATGATCGCCAAGAAGTACGGCATTTCGGAGCAGCAGGCCGCCGCCAACGAACGGAACATCGGCGCGGACGCCGCCGGGCTCGGCCTCCCCTATCTGACCGAGGGCCGCGACTGCGGCAACAGCTTCGACATGCACCGGCTGCTGCACTTCGCGCTCGCCCACGACAAGCAGGACGACCTGCTGACGGCCCTGTACCGCGGCAACTTCGCCGAACGCCCCGCCCTGTTCGGCGACGACGAACGCCTGGTGGAGCTGGCCGTCCAGGCGGGCCTGAACGAGAACGAGGTCCGCACGATCCTCGCCGACCCGACGGCCTACGCCGACGCCGTCCGCTCCGACGAACGCCAGGCCGCCGAACTCGGCTGCACCGGAGTCCCGTTCTTCGTCTTCGACCGCAAGTACGCCATCTCCGGCGCCCAGCCGCCCGAGGCGTTCGCCCAGGCGCTCCAGCAGACCCACGCGACGGCCACCCCCCTGGAAACCCTGCCGTCCACGGCGGTCTGCGGCCCCGACGGCTGCGAGGTGCCCGACCGCACCCCCACCACCTGAGCTTCAGCGGAGTGCCGCTCGTCCAGCAGCTCGGACGGGCGGCGCTTCCGTGCTCGCTCAGGTTGAGGGGAGCAGCTTGGCGACGTCCGGCGCGTACACGGTCATCCAGTGCGGGTGCAGCCGGTAGTAGACGACCTCCTTCTCCCAGTCGAAGGCGTCCGCCCCGTAGAAGTCCTGGAAGTAGGCGAGCAGCTCCGGCCAGTCCGGGGCGGGCTCGCCTTCTTCGGGGTTGAGGATCTCGACGGTGCCGTGGGTGAAGACCCCCAGGTCCTCGCCGCGCAGATGGGCGACGCTCGCGGCCGGGCGCGCGGCGAGATGGCGGGCCTTCGCGGCGGTCCGCGCCGTCCCGAAATACCACTTTCCGTGGAGGAAGTGGCCGTCCGCGCCGCTGATCCGCGGTTCGCCCTTGGCCGTGACGGTCGACAGCGCCAACGTGCACATCCCGTCGAGGATCCGGGTGAGCCGTGCGGCGTCGACCGTCCGCTCCGCGACGATCGACCGCAGATGGCCGGTGGACCTGGACAGCGACGAGTCGAGCAGCGCCTGCAGTTCCTCGATCTCCTGTGAAGTCTCACGCATCAGCCCAAGGTAGCGACCGGGTCCGACAGAACGACGCCTCCGACAGAAAGACGCCGCCCGCGCGCGGCGGGCGGCGTGTTCCCTGCGCGAGGTCAGCCCAGCGGCTCGATGGTGACGTTGAGCTGCTTCATCAGCGGCTGGTCGCTCTGGGCGCTGAAGTCGCTGATGGACAGGAGCTGGTTGAGCTCCGGCATGTACCCGGCGGTGACACCGCGCGGGATGTCGTGCTGGACGGCCAGGAAGCCCTCCAGGGTGCGGGTGGTGCCGTCCTTCGCGAAAGACGTGATCTTGGTGGGCTGGAACTGGGCGAGACCGCGGTCCGCCATGTCGTCGGCGTTCATGAAGACGAGGGTGCGGAGGTTGTGGATGCCCCGGTAGCGGTCGCTGTCGCTGTAGATCGTGGTGTTCCACTGGTTGTGGGAGCGCATCGCGCCGAGCGTGAGCCTGCCGTCGTGCGGAACGACGTCCGGCAGGGGCGCGTGGGAGAACTCCGCGCGGCCCGACGGGGTGAGGAACACCAGTTCACGGGCCGGCTGCTTGATCCGGAAACCCATCGGCTGGCGGACGCGGCGGTTGAAGTCCTCGAACCCGACCAGGGCCTTGGCCATCGTGTCGCGGATCCGGTCGTAGTCCTTGACGTACCACTCCCACGGCGTCTTGGAGTCCGGCAGCGCCGCCCGCGCCAGCCCCGCGATGATCGCCGGTTCGGACAGCAGGTGCGGCGACGGCGGCTTCCGGTTGCCCTGCGACAGGTGCACCATCGACATGCCGTCCTCGACGGAGATCCGCTGCAGCCCGGCCTCCTGGACGTCCTTCTCGGTGCGGCCCAGGCACGGCAGGATCAGTGCCTTCTTGCCGTGCACGATGTGGCTGCGGTTGAGCTTGGTGCTGACCATGACGGTCAGGTCCACCTTGCGGATGCTCGCGTAGGTGAATCGCGTGTCGGGCGAGGACAGGGCGAAGTTCCCCGCCATCCCGACGAACACCTTGATGTCGCCGCGGTTCATCGCCTCGATCGTGCCGACGACGTCCAGGCCCTTGTCGTACGGCGGTTCGATCTCGCAGACCTCGGCGAGCCGGTCCAGGAACTCCTTCGTCGGCTCGTGGTCGACACCGCACGTCCGGTTCCCCTGGACGTTGCTGTGCCCGCGGTTCGGCGCGGGGCCCGCGCCCTCACGGCCGATGTTGCCGCGCAGCAGCATGACGTTGACGATCTCGCGGATCGTGTCGACTCCGTGCTCGTGCTGGTTGACGCCCAGCCCCCACGTCATGATCGTGCTGTCGGCTTCGCGGTAGATCTGCGCGGCCTGCAGGATGACGTCCTTCGGGACGCCCGACTGGTGGACGATCTCATCCCACGAGGTGTCCTCGACGACCTGCTTGTAGCCCGCGAACCCGAACGTGTGCCGTTCGATGAACAGCTTGTCGAGGGCCTTCTCGTCGTGCTCGGCCATCTCCAGGGTGGCCTTGGCGATACCGCGCATCAGCGCCATGTCGCCGCCGGCCCGCGGCTGGATGTTGAGGTTGCTGGTCGGGGTGGCGCGGAAGGTCGCCATCGCCATGATCTCGTGCGGGATGATGGTCCTGGTCGCGCCCGACTCGATCAGCGGGTTGATGTGGACGATCTTCTTGCCGTCGCGGTAGAGCTGCGCGAGCGGTGTCAGCATCCGGGGCGCGTTGGACGCGGTGTTGATGCCCATCACGAAGACGGCGTCCGCGTTCTCCCAGTCCGTCAGGTCGACGGTGCCCTTGTGGGTGCCGAGGGAGTCCTGCATGGCGCGGGCGCCCGCCTCGGTGCACATGTTGGCGCAGTCGGGCTGGTTGTTGGTGCCCAGTTCCCGCGCCATCAGCGAGTACAGGAAGGACGACTCGTTGCCGAGGCGTCCCGAGGTGTAGTACGACGCCTGGTTCGGGTCGTCCAGCGCGCGGACGGTGTCGCCGAACAGCTTGAAGGCGTCTTCCCAGGTGATGGGGACGTAGTGGTCGGTCTCGGGGTCGTAGACCATCGGCTCGGTGAGGCGGCCCTGGTCTTCGAGCGCGAAGTCGGACCATTCGAACAGCTCGGTGACGGTGTGCTGGGCGAAGAACTCGCGGGTGGTCCGTTTGCCGGTCATCTCCCACGTGGTGTGCTTGATCCCGTTCTCGCACAGGTCGAGTTCGAGGCCCTTGGTGTCGCCCCACGCGCAGCCCGGGCAGTCGAACCCGCCGTCCTCGTGGTTGATCTTGAGCATTTCGGCGGAGCCGATGAGGAGTTCGCGCTCCTTCAGCAGCACCTCGGCGACGGCCTTGGCCGCACCCCACCCGGCCGCGGGGTGCGTGTACGGCTTGGATTTCGGCGGCTTCTTCGGCACGGGGCCGACGCTCGGTTGCAGCTTGGTCCCGGCTTCGACGCCCTCTTGCCGCACGATCGCGTCGTCGCCCTCGTATAGCTCCTGATCGCCCACGGCCATCCCCTCAGTACCGTTTACCTAGCCCTGAGGTTATGTCCGCTGCACGCTCCGCCCATGGTCAACTTCCGCCCAAACCCCGGAAAGTTCTCACCAGGCCCCGAAGGCGCTAGCCCAGCCCGTCGCGGAACGCCTGCCAGGCCCGCGCCCCGAACATCAGCACGTCCGCCTCGGGATGCTTCGAATCCCGCACCAGCACGGCCCGCCGCTCCGCCCGCACCTCAACACACGCATCGCCCTCAGTGCCGCTGCGTGCGCTCTTCCGCCAGGGCGCGACTTCGACGCACTCCTGCCCTTCGCTGCCGCTGTGCACGCTCTTCCGCCAAAGCGCGACTTCGACACACTCCTGCCCCTCGCCACCGCTGTGCGTGCTCTTGCGCCAAGGCGCGACTTCCACACACTCTGCACCATCGGTGCCGCTGTAGCTGCTCTTACGCCAGCGGACATCACGGACGTTCGCACCCATCATGTCTCCGAGCGTATCCGCTGAATCAACGCGAGGGAGGCTTCTTGCGAGTGCGACACCGCCCGCAGATGGTTGAAGACATCCGCATAGCGGTTCAGGCTCGTCTGATCCTCGAGGTACCAGGCGTTGGTCACACTGTCGATCATCGCGATCCAGAGCCCGTTCACTTCCATGAGGACGAACGAGCCGTTGACTCCCGGGTGCGCACCCGCCGCGAAGGGAAGGACCTGCAGGACGACGGAGGGCAGCGTGGCCGCCTCCACAAGGTAGTCGAGTTGCTCGCGCATCACCTCAGGACCGCCGACCTGCTGCATCAACGCGCCCTCGGAGACGATGGCCCAGACCTCAGGCGGCTCGCCCGCCTCGAAGATCGCGCGGCGCTTGAGCCGGATGTCGATGAGCGCCTCCAGATGATCCGGCTCTCCTTTGGAGACGCCGCCGGAGAGGATCGCACGTGCGTAACGAGGCGTCTGGAGCAGACCGGGAATCAGGTTGAGCTGCATGGTCCAGATTCGCGTCGAGGACGCCTCAATGGAGATGTAGTCGAACATCTGCGACGAGAGGACGTCGGCGTAGGTCTGCCACCAGCCTTGCTTCTTGGCGTCGCGGGCGAGGGCGAAGAGGGATTCGCGGAGGTTGGGGTCGGTTACGTCGTATTTGTCGAGGATTTGTTCGAGGGCGGCTCGGCGGATGCCGCGTTGGGCGTTCTCGAGTTTGGAGAGGGAGGAGACCGTGCGGTTGAGGAGCCGGGCGGCGGCGTGGGGGCCGAGCCCGGCGGCTTCGCGGAGACGTCGCAGCTCCATGCCCAGGCGTCGTTGACGCCAGGTCGGAGGGTCGCCGTCCGGGAGGAAGAACGCTTCGGCCATGCACACATCGTGCTTGATTCGCTACCGGAATGGGGGAGTTTCCGCGTGCGGTCCGAAATTGACTGAGTGTGCGCGAGCACTGCGGCACCTGCGGACAGAACACCCGAGACCGCCGCGTCCACGGCTCATCACCGCCGAAGCTGATCGCAGTGAAGGCGTGCAAATGAAGGCGTACAAGCGACGGCGTGCGGCGGAAGGTCTGTGATGGGTGCGGAGAAACCACGTTTCGAGGTCATGCTGTTCCCGGGGGTGCCGCGTGCGGTGACGGCGGCCCGGCAGGTCTTCCGTGATCTGCTCGGCGACGCGCATCCGGCCGTCGACGACGCCGAGCTCTGCCTTTCGGAGCTCGTCACCAACGCCGTCCGCCATTCGCGGAGCGGTCAGCGCGGCGGCCAGGTCCGCATCGAGATCGCGTTCTGCGCGAAGTCCGTCGCCGTGAAGGTCGTGGACGACGGCGCGGACGGAGTCCCCCACGTCGCGGACAGCGCCGACGAGTCAGGGCGCGGCATCTCGATCGTGGAGGCCGTCGCGGAAAGCTGGGGCGTCGAATGGGTGGGCGGAAAGACCGCGGTGTCCTTCAAGGTATGACGAACACCGTGTGACGAACACCGTGGAACGCGCGCCGTGTGACGTGCGCCGAGCCGCTTGCCCCAGCGGCGTGGATCATGGCAGGTTGTGACCGCTCATAACGCCCTTTGTGCGGAGGTCACCCGCTTTGCCGACGTCACTGCGGACCGGCGACCCCGACGAGCTGTGCGGCTACCGCCTGGCGGGCAGGCTCGGCGAGGGCGGGCAGGGCGTCGTCTACCTGGGCGAAGACGCGGACGGCCGCCGCGTCGCCATCAAGGTCCTGCACTCGCACCGCACCGACGACGCACGGACCCGCGAGCTGTTCCTGCGGGAGGCGCGGGCGGCGCAGCGGGTCGGGCCGTTCGGGACGGCGCGGGTCCTGGACGTCGGGACCACCGACGACGACCTCCCGTTCATCGTCAGCGAGTACATCGAGGGGCGTTCGCTCCAGCAGCTCGTGGAGGACGACGGGCCGCTGTCGGCGTCCGGGCTGCTGCGGCTGGCGATCAGCACCGCCTCGTCGCTGGCGGCGATCCACCGGGCGGGCATCGTGCACCGCGACTTCAAGCCGAGCAACGTCCTGCTCGCGCTCGACGGCCCGCGCGTCATCGACTTCGGGATCGCCGGCCTCACCGAGGCCGACAAGGCGACCGTCACCGGCAAAGGCGAGGGCACGCCCGCGTTCATGTCGCCCGAGCAGGTGAACGGCGGCCGCCTCACCACCGCGTCCGACGTTTTCAGCTGGGCGTCGACCCTGCTGTACGCGGCGTCCGGACGGCCGCCGTTCGGCAAGGACGCGATCGTGCTCGTCCTCAACCGGATCCTCCAGCTCGAACCCGACCTGGCGGGGCTGCCCGACGAGCTCCGCCCCCTGGTCGTCCGCTGCCTGGCCAAGGATCCGGCGGCCCGCCCCACCGCGCAGGAGCTGGCCGTCGCCCTGGTCAGCCCGGCCGGTGACGCCACGACCACCCTGCCGCCCGTCGCGCGGC
>NZ_BAAGZI010000221.1:0-9661 GCF_054778695.1 Actinocorallia lasiicapitis | reverse complement strand
TCGTCTTCCTCGACGAGCCGACCACCGGGCTCGACCCGCAGGCCCGCCACGCCACCTGGGAGCTGGTCGGCGAACTGCGCGCCGCCGGGGTCGGCGTCCTGCTGACCACCCATTTCATGGACGAGGCCGAGCAGCTCGCCGACCACGTCGTGATCATCGACCATGGCCGCGTGGTCGCCGAGGGCAGCCCCGCCGAGCTCACCGGCGCCGAACGGCAGCTCCGGTTCCGCGCCCGCACCGGCCTCGGCCTGGACGAGCTGCTGGCGGCCCTGCCCGCCGGGAGCGCCGCCAAGGAGTCCCCCAACGGGCACTACCTGATCGAGGGCGACGTGCGGCCCGAACTGCTCGCCACCGTGACCGCCTGGTGCGCCTCCCACGGCGTGCTCGCCGAAGACCTCCGCATCGAACGCCGCACCCTCGAGGACGTCTTCCTCGAACTTACGGGCCGGGAGCTCCGCTGATGACCGCCGCACTCGACCTCACCCCCCGGCCGCAGGCCGCCCCGCTCAGCCGGATGGTCGCCGCGCAGACCGCCTACGAGCTGAAGGCCGTGCTCCGCAACGGCGAACAGCTCCTGCTCACCCTGATCATCCCCGTCGGGCTGCTCGTGCTGTTCAGCACCACCTCGCTGCTCGACCTCGGCCCCGGCGACCGCGTCGACTTCCTCGCGCCCGGCGTCATCGCCCTGGCGATCATGTCGACGGCCTTCACCGGGCAGGCGATCGGCACCGGGTTCGAACGCCGCTACGGCGTGCTCAAGCGGCTCGGCTCCACCCCGCTGCCGCGCTCGGGCCTGATCCTCGCCAAGACCCTGACGGTCGTGCTGGTCGAACTGCTCCAGGTCGTCGTGATCAGCGTGACGGCGCTGGCGCTCGGCTGGTCCCCGCACGGCAACCCGCTGGCCGCGGTGGTGCTCGTCCTGCTCGGCACGGCCGCGTTCAGCGGGTTCGGGCTGCTGATGGCCGGGACGCTCCGCGCCGAGGCCACCCTGGCCGCCGCCAACCTGGTCTACCTGGTGCTGCTCGTGCTCGGCGGCGTGGTCTTCCCGCTGACCAAGTTCCCCGCCGGGTTCCGCTCAGTGCTGGAGTACCTGCCGATCTCCGCCCTCACCGGCGGGCTGCGCGCCGTCCTCCAGGCCGGTCAGGCGCTGCCCGGGAAGGAGCTGCTGATCCTCGCGGTGTGGGCCGTCGCGGGGCTGGCGCTCGCCGCACGCTTCTTCCGCTGGGAGTAGCCGATGGTCGCGACCACGGGGGGCGTGCGCAGGCACGCCGGGATCGGCTCGGTTCCGCCGTCGCTGCTGGTGCTGCTCGGCATTCTGTCGGTGCAGACCGGAGCCGGTTTCGCCAAGAACCTCTTCACGACGCTGCCGCCCTCGGCCGTCGTGGTGATGCGGCTGCTGACGACGGCCGTCGTGGTCGGGTTCATGGCCCGCAAGGCGCTGCGCGTGATCTTCAAGGCGCACTCCAGGAGCGATCTGCTGGTCGCGGCCGGGCTCGGCGTCGCCCTGGCCGTCATGAACTTCTCGATCTACCAGTCGATCCAGCAGATCCCGCTCGGCATCGCCGTCACCATCGAGTTCCTGGGGCCGCTGCTGGTGTCGGTCGTGGCGTCACGGCGGCGCGCCGACCTGCTCTGGGCGGCGCTGGCGCTGACCGGAGTGGCGCTGCTGGCCAGGGGCGGCGGCGACGTCACCGTCCAGGGGGTCCTGTGGGCGCTGCCGGCGGGCGCGGGCTGGGCCGCCTACATCGTGGCGACGTCCGCGACCGGCGAGCGGATCCCCGGCACCACGGGGCTCGCCGTGGCCAGCATCGTCGGCACCCTCGCCGTGCTGCCGATGGGGATCGGGGCGATCGTCCAGGGCGGCGGGATCGGGCTGCTCAGCCCGCAGGTCCTGCTGATCGGCGTCGCGGTCGGGCTGCTGTCGTCCGTGGTGCCGTACACGCTGGAGCTGGAGGCGCTGCGCCGGATCCCGACCCACGTGTTCGGCATCCTGATGGCGCTGGAGCCCGCCGTGGCCGCGCTGGTGGGCGTGGTCCTGCTCGGCGAGATACTCGGCGCCGTCCAGTGGATCGCGATCGGGGCCGTGATCACGGCCTGCCTCGGCGCGACACGGACCGCCAGAACCTGACCCGGGTCGGGCCACCGGCGAGGCCGTCCTACGATGACTCCCGTGGCGACGACGACCCTCGAATCCAAGAAGACCCCGCTGACCAGGACGGTGATCGACGCCGTCTGGAACCCCACGGCGAAGAACCTGCGGCTGCTGGCCCTGCTGACCGTGATCGTCAACGCGGGCATCGTCTTCAGCGGCGGCGCCGTCCGGCTGACCAAGTCGGGGCTCGGCTGCCCGACCTGGCCGCAGTGCACCGGCGACAGCCTCGTGCCGACGCACAGCCCGCACCACTCCCCCGTCAACATGGCGATCGAGTTCGGCAACCGCACCCTGACCTTCCTGGTGCTGGCCACCGGGGTCGCCGTGTTCGTCGCCGCGCTGCGGTACCGGCCGCGCCGCCCCGAGATCGTCAGGCTGGCGGTGCTCCAGCCGCTCGGCGTGGTCGCCCAGGCCGTCTGGGGCGGGGTGACGGTGCTCACCAAGCTCAACCCGGCGACCGTCGCCGCCCACTACATGCTCTCCACCCTGATGATCTTCCTGGCGTTCTGGCTGTACGTCAGGGCCGGCGAGGGCGACGGGCCCGTCGAACGCCTCGTCGGGACGGCCGTCCGCCGGCTCACCCTGGCGCTGACCGGGGTCGTGGTGGCCCTGCTCGCCGCCGGGACCATCGTCACCGGCAGCGGCCCCCACGCTGGGGACGACGCCGCGCGCCGCTTCCCCTTCTCCATCGACCACGTCGCCAAGGTGCACGCGTTCCTCGCCTGGGTGACCGTCGCCCTGGTCGTCGCGCTGATGGTCGTGCTGCACCGGACGGGCGCCGCCGCGCGGATCCAGCGGGCCGGACGGCTGCTGCTGGCGGCCGTGCTGCTCCAGGGGGCCCTCGGCTACGCCCAGTACTTCCTGTTCGCCTACGTCAGCGGGCATCCGGGACACGACCTGCTCACGGCCGTCCAGACCAACTTCGTGGGCGTC
The DNA here is from genome assembly GCF_054778695.1 of Actinocorallia lasiicapitis. NCBI lineage: Bacteria > Bacillati > Actinomycetota > Actinomycetes > Streptosporangiales > Thermomonosporaceae > Actinocorallia > Actinocorallia lasiicapitis. Next base: position 6,576 of record NZ_BAAGZI010000221.1, on the reverse strand, counting down.
CACATGCTCGGCAGCGCCCTGCTGTGGATCGCCACGCTGCACGTGCTGTTCGCCGAGCGCGTCCGCCCCGCCGTCGCCGCCTAGACCCCTGAAGCCAGACCCCGGGAGCTAGACCCCGGGAGCGGGCGGCGGGGCGAAGCCCGAACGGCCCCAGGGCGCCTGGTAGGGCTGGTGCGGCTGGCTGAGGAACGCCTGGCGCGACAGGTACATCAGGTGCAGTAGCTGGTTCTGCCGGGTGGTGAAGGACGGGGCGTCGAGCACCCCGGCGTCCATCCGCTGGTGCAGCAGGACCAGCTCGGTCGCGGCGAGCTGGTAGTCGCTCATCGCGCGCGCAGCGCCCTTGCCGCCCACCTGGCGGGCCCAGTGCCGCGCCACCCGCCGCTGCGGCATGTGGCTGAGCATCTGGACGTCCTGCGGCGACACCAGCCCCGTCCCGGCGTACAGCGGCAGGTAGACGCCGATCTCGCGGACCAGGGTGCGGCGCTCGTTGAAGATCAGCCAGAGCAGGACCAGCAGCACGCAGAAGTCGAACAGGTAGGCCACCAGCAGGCCCTTGATCCCCCAGTGGGTGGAGGCGTTCCACATGGCGTGCAGGGCCATCGCGCCCAGCAGGCCCAGCACCAGCGCCGTCGTCCGGCCGGTGCGGTGGTTGGCGGCGTAGGCGACACCCAGGCCCGTCATGGCCGTGAACAGCGGATGGCCGAACGGCGAGATCAGCCCGCGCAGGATGAACACCGACTCCAGCGACTTCACCCCGCCGGGGCCGTCCAGCGCCTGCATGTAGTAGGAGATGTTCTCCATCATCGCGAAGCCCAGGGCGACCATCGCGGCGTAGACGATGCCGTCGGTGACGCCGTCGATCTCGTTCCGCCGGAACCACAGCAGGACGAACAGCACGGAGCCCTTCAGCGACTCCTCGATCACCGGGGCGCCGACCGCGGCCGTCCAGAACCGCCCGCCGGAGTCCCCGAACAGCGGCTCGGTGATGTAGTGGTATCCGAGGGTGTTGAGCAGCAGCGCGCCCAGCACGGCCACGCCCGCGCCCCACAGGAACGCGAAGACGAGGTCCTTGGCGGGCTCGGGCTCCAGCCGGTCCAGCAGCAGCACGGCGGCCACCAGCAGCGGCACCGGCAGGATCGCCAGGCCGAGACCGACCAGGAAGGAGTTGCCGCCCAACAGGGCGAAAAGCCCCAGCGCGCCCATCGCGCAGAGGCTGGAGACGACCATCCCGACGATCAGCTTGACCGACGGACGCCCCGGAGAACGTCCGTCCAGGATCGCCTGGGGGTCGAGGGTCGCCATGTCCGCGAGCGTAACCGAACTTGCCGCGTGGGGGCCAACGTCAGAACTTGATCAAGGGGTCGACGGCGACGGCGGTGAACAGCAGCGCCAGATAGGTGTTGGAGAGGTGGAAGAACCGCATGGGCCGCAGCAGCGCCCCGGTGAGGCCGCTGTTGACCCGGCCGAGCAGCCGGTGCCCCTCGACCAGGATGATCGCGCCGAGCGCGATCGCGACGCCGCCGTAGACGGCCGTCAGACCGGCGACCGGCCAGAGCGCCAGGGAGCAGAGCACGGTAGCCCAGGTGTAGACGAGGGACTCGATCGCCACGCGCTTCTCGGTGGCCACGACCGGCAGCATCGGGACGCCCGCGATCGCGTAGTCCTCGCGGTACCGCATCGCCAGGGTCCAGGTGTGCGGCGGCGTCCACAGGAACACCACACCGAACAGGACGAACGGGGCGAGCGCCAGCGAACCGGTGACGGCCGCCCAGCCGATCAGCACCGGCATACAGCCCGCGATGCCGCCCCACACGACGTTCTGCTTCGTCCGCCGCTTCAGCAGCAGCGAGTACACGAAGATGTAGTAGAGGATCGCCGTGACGCTCAGCGCCGCTGCCAGCGCGTTGACGGTGGCCAGGAAGCCGATGGTCGACAGCACGCCCAGCGCGAGGCCGAAGATCAGCGCCGCGGTCGGGCTCACCTGGTGGCGGGCGAGCGGGCGGCGGCGGGTGCGGCGCATCTTGGCGTCGATGTCGCGGTCGATGAAGCAGTTGACGGCGTTGGCGCTGCCGGCCGACATCGTGCCCCAGAGCAGCGTGAACGCCACCAGGCTGAGATCGGGCAGCCCCTTGGCCGCCAGGAACATCACGGGTAGCGTGGTGATCAGCAGAAGCTCGATGACCCGGGGCTTGGTCAGGGCGACATAGGCGCCGATCTTGGCTCCGAGCGAGACGGCCGGTCCGTCCACCACGGGGATGGACTCGTCGTGCAAGGACTCGTCCGCCGGGAGCTCGATACCGGACGCGCCGTCGAGCCTGTTACTGAGCACCGTCACAACAGGGAAGCCTTCTGCATGTAGGGATCCGCGACCGCCCCGTGCGACCGCGCCATCACTGTAGTCCCGACCAGGGCGGGGTCCACCACCGGGTGCGGTGTTTCACCTAGCTTCTCCCCCGGCCGCGTGACTCGCGCCCAGGGTTACCCGGGAAATGATCGGGCATGTCCCTGGTATTCGGGGGAAGGCCGAGACCCAAGTGGTTTAGACCAATCCCTTGAAGCGCCATAATGAGTAGGCTCGCCGGTGGAGATCAGCATGTGCTGGTCACGCAGATCACGCGAGCGACGGGCGCGGTCACGCCGAACCCGATAAAAATCTTGGAAGGACCGAAGAGTTCCGGTGACTACCAACGACTTCACCCTTGACTGGTCCGAGCTGGACACCAAGGCCGTGGACACCGTCCGCGGCCTCGCGATGGACGCCGTCGAGAAGGTGGGCTCCGGGCACCCGGGCACGGCCATGAGCCTGGCTCCGGCGGCCTACCTCCTGTTCCAGAAGTTCCTCCGGCACGACCCGAGCGACCCCGAATGGGCGGGTCGCGACCGGTTCGTCCTGTCGTGCGGCCACTCCAGCCTCACCCTCTACATCCAGCTGTACCTCTCGGGCTACGGGCTCTCGCTCGACGACCTGAAGGCGCTGCGCACCTGGGGCTCGCTGACCCCGGCCCACCCCGAGCACGGCCACACCGCCGGCGTCGAGACCACCACCGGTCCGCTGGGCGCGGGCTTCGCGAACGCCGTGGGCATGGCGATGGCCGCCCGCCGCGAGCGCGGCCTGTTCGACCCCGACGCCCCGACCGGCGAGTCGCTGTTCGACCACACCATCTGGGTGTTCGCCTCCGACGGCGACCTCCAGGAGGGCATCAACCACGAGGCCGCCTCGATCGCCGGTCACCAGCGGCTCGGCAACCTCGTCGTCGTCTACGACGACAACAAGATCTCCATCGAGGACGACACCGCGATCGCGATGTCCGAGGACGTCCTCGCGCGCTACGAGGCCTACGGCTGGGACGTCCACCGCGTGGACTGGACCAAGACCGGCGAGTACCACGAGGACGTCAAGGGCCTGGCCGAGGCGCTGGCCGCCGCGAAGGCCGAGACCGGCCGCCCGTCGTTCATCGCGCTCCGCACGATCATCGGCTGGCCCGCGCCGAACAAGAAGAACACCGGCAAGATCCACGGTTCCGCGCTGGGCAAGGACGAGGTCCGCGCCACCAAGGAGCTGATGGGCTTCCCGCCGGAGGTCGACTTCTTCGTCGACGAGAAGGTCCTGGACCACTCCCGCGGCGTCATCGCCAAGGGCAAGGCCGAGCACGCCGCCTGGGACGAGCGGTTCGCCGCCTGGTCGGCCGCCCACCCCGAGCGCGCCGCCGAGTTCCAGCGGATCGCCGCGCGCCGGCTGCCCGAGGGCTGGACGGCCAAGCTGCCCGAGTTCCCCGGCGGCAAGGACCTCGCGACCCGCGCGGCCTCCGGCGAGGTGCTGTCGGCGATCGGCCCGGTGCTGCCCGAGCTGTGGGGCGGCTCCGCCGACCTCGCCGAGTCGAACAACACCACGATCAAGGGCGAGAAGTCCTTCATCCCGGCCGAGTTCGCCACCGCGGAGTTCCCCGGCAACCCCTACGGCCGCACGCTGCACTTCGGCATCCGCGAGCACGCCATGGGCGCGATCCTCAACGGCATCGCCCTGCACGGCGGCACCCGCCCCTACGGCGGCACCTTCCTGGTCTTCTCCGACTACATGCGCCCGTCGGTGCGGCTCGCCGCGCTGATGAAGCTGCCGGTGACCTTCGTGTGGACCCACGACTCCATCGGCCTGGGCGAGGACGGCCCGACCCACCAGCCGGTCGAGCACCTGGCCACGCTGCGCGCCATCCCCGGCCTCGACGTCGTCCGCCCGGCCGACGCCAACGAGACCGTGGTGGCCTGGCGCACGATCCTGGAGCACACCGACCGTCCGGCCGGCCTGTGCCTGACCCGCCAGAAGGTCGCGACCTTCGACCGGAACGTCTTCGCGTCCGCCGAGGGCACCGCCAAGGGCGGCTACGTCCTCGCCGACGCCTCGACCGGCGCCCCGGAAGTGATCCTCATCGCGACCGGCTCGGAAGTCGAGATCGCCGTGGCGGCCCGTGAGACGCTCGAGGCGGAGGGCACCCCGACCCGGGTGGTCTCGATGCCGTGCGTGGAGTGGTTCGACGCGCAGGACGCCGCCTACCGGCAGGCCGTGCTGCCGCCGTCGGTCCGCGCCCGCGTGTCGGTCGAGGCCGGACTGGCACTGGGCTGGCGCGACCTCGTCGGCGACGCCGGCGAGTCGGTCAGCCTGGAGCACTTCGGCGCCTCCGCCGACTACAAGACCCTGTACGAGCAGTTCGGCATCACCCCGGCCCACGTGGTGGCCGCGGCCAAGGCCAGCCTCACGAAGGCGGGCAAGGGCGAGACGACGGGAAACTGAAAATGTCTGACAAGCTGAAGGCCCTCTCCGACGAGGGCGTGTCCATCTGGCTCGACGACGTCAGCCGGGAGCGGCTGCGCTCGGGCAACCTCGCGCAGCTCGTGCGCGACAAGAACGTCGTCGGGGTCACCTCCAACCCCACGATCTTCGCGAACGCGCTCGCCAAGGGCGACGCCTACGACGAGCAGCTCCGTGAGCTCGCCGAGCGCGGCGTCGGCGTCGAAGAGGCGTCCCGGGTGATCCCGGCCTACGACATCCGCTGGGCGTGCGACGTGCTCCGGCCGGTGTTCGACCGGACCGACGGCGTCGACGGCCGGGTCTCGATCGAGGTCGACCCGCGGCTGGCGCGCCGGACCGACGCGACCATCGGCGAGGCCAAGGCGCTCGCCTGGCTGGTCGACCGGCCCAACCTGCTGATCAAGATCCCCGCCACCGAGGAGGGCCTGCCGGCGATCACCGCGGTGCTCGCCGAGGGCATCAGCGTCAACGTCACGCTGATCTTCTCCCTGGAGCGCTACGGCGACGTCATCGACGCCTTCTTCGCCGGTCTGGAGCAGGCCAAGGCCAACGGCGAGGACCTGTCGAAGATCGTCTCGGTGGCGTCGTTCTTCGTGTCGCGCGTCGACACCGAGATCGACAAGCGGCTGGAGAAGCTCGGCAAGGGCGAGCTGAAGAGCAAGGCCGGGGTCGCCAACGCGCAGCTCGCCTACGAGCTGTACGAGCAGAAGTTCTCCAGCGACCGCTGGAAGGCCCTGCAGGCTGCGGGCGCGCGCCCGCAGCGCCCGCTGTGGGCCTCGACCGGCGTCAAGGACCCGGCGCTGCCCGACACCCTGTACGTCACCGAGCTGGTCGCCCCCGACACCGTCAACACGATGCCCGAGGCCACCCTCAACGCCACCGCCGACCACGCGCCGCTGCACGGCAACGCGATCGCGGGCTCCTACGAGGCCGCGCACGCGTTCTTCGCCGAGCTCAAGGCCGCGGGCGTCGACTACGACGACGTGGTGAAGGTGCTCGAGGACGAGGGCGTCGAGAAGTTCGACGTGTCCTGGAACCAGATGCTCGACACGATCAAGCAGTCGCTGGAGGCCAAGGCGTGACCTCGGTCGTCACGGCCGCCGCAGGCGTGATCGTCACCGCGCGTGGGGACGCCGTCACCGAGACCGAGACCGTTCTCGAACGGCTCGTCTCCGACGGTGTTCCCGGCGCGTTGACGTCCCGGAACTCCCATCTGTGGGGCCCCGACGCCATATCCGAGGCGTCGCGGCGTCTCGGCTGGCTCGATCTTCCGGACACCTCACGCCCGCTCGTCGAGCCGCTGACGGCACTGGCCGATGAGTACCGGGCCGACGGCCTGGACCACATCGTGCTGGCGGGGATGGGCGGTTCCTCGCTCGCCCCCGAGGTCATCGCGCGGACGGCGGGGGCGGCCCTGACGGTCCTGGACACCACCGACCCGCACCAGGTCGCGCGGGCGCTCGCCGACCGGATCGAACGCACGGTCGTGGTGCTCGCCTCCAAGTCGGGTGGCACGATCGAGACCGACAGCCTGCGCAGGCTGTACGAGCAGGCGTTCCGTGCGGCGGGCATCACCGGTGACGAGCTGAAGCGGCGGTTCGTGGTCGTCACCGACCCGGGTTCGCCGCTGGAGATCTCGGCCCGGCAGGCCGGGTACCACGTGGTCCTCGCCGATCCCGACGTCGGCGGCCGCTACTCGGCGCTCACCGCGTTCGGGCTCGTCCCCGCGGCGCTGGCCGGGGTGGATGTGCGGCGGCTGCTGGCCGAGGCGG
>NZ_BAAGZI010000220.1:0-9720 GCF_054778695.1 Actinocorallia lasiicapitis | reverse complement strand
ATCCAGGCGATGCCGAGGAACATGCCGGGCACGATGACGTGGAGCTGGTTCACGGCGTCGCGATGGCGGTGGTCGCCGGTCAGCGCGGCGTAGGACAGCAGCGCGCCCGCCGCCGCCGACGCGCCGGACGGCGTGGCGTTGTCGGTGGGGTCCTGCGGACGCTGGAACAGGGCCTCGGCGTCGTCGGCGGTGTCGTAGAAGCCGCCTTCGCCGTCACCGAAGTGGGCCAGCACGGAGTCGAGGAGGGCGCCGGCACGTCGCACGTACTCGGGGTTCCCGGTGACCCCGTGCAGGGCGATCAGGCCCTCGGCGACGTCAGCGTAGTCCTCCAGGACCCCCGCGTTGGCGCCCGCGACCCCATCGCGCGACGTCCGCAGGATCCGCCCGTCCCGGACGTGCACCCGCTCCAGCAGCTCCGCGATCCCCTCCGCGTACGCGATCAGGTCGGGACGGTCGAAAAGCGCCCCGCACTCGGCGAGCGCCGCGATCGCCAGCCCGTTCCAGCCCGCGACGACCTTGTCGTCCCTGCCGGGCCGCACCCGCTCCTCCCGCGCCGCGTACAGGCGTGCCCGCAGCTCCTCTGGCAGGTCGTCGCCGGGCAACCGGAGCGTCGAAAGCCCGTGCTCGAAGGTGCCCTCCTCGGTCACCGCGAGGAGTTCGGCCGCCCGAGCCCCGTCGGCCTCCCCCAGCACCTCGGCGAGCTGCGCGGGGTTCCACGCGTAGAACTTGCCCTCGACGCCCTCGCTGTCGGCGTCCAGCGCGGAGGCGAGGCCGCCTTCGGCCGTCCCGAGCTCCCGGATCATCCAGTCGCAGGTCTCCAGCGCGATCCGCCGCGCCAGCGGCGACCCGCCCGCCCGCCACCAGTGCGCGTACACCCGGGCGAGCAGCGCGTTGTCGTAGATCATCTTCTCGAAGTGGGGCACCACCCACGCGGCGTCCACGCTGTACCGCGCGAACCCGCCGCCGAGCTGGTCGTAGATCCCGCCCCGCGCCATCGCCTCGAGCGTCCCCGCGGCCATCCCGTCGGGGTCCCCCTGCCGCAGCAGGAACTCCAGCACCATCGACGGCGGGAACTTCGGCGCCCCGCCGAACCCCCCGTTCCGCCCGTCGTACCCCTGCCCCAGCACCGCGACGGCCGCCTCCAGCGTCTCCGCGCTCGGCGCCTCCCCCGCACCGCTGTCGACCTTCCCCCCGAGCGCCGCGACGATCTGCTCCCCCTGCTCGACGAGCTCGTCCCGCTGCTCCTCCCAAGCCTTCGCGACGGCGTTGAGCAGCGCCTGGAACCGAGGCCGCGGAAAGTAGGTCCCGCAGTAGAACGGCTTCCCCTCGGGCGTCATGAACACGGTCATCGGCCACCCGCCATGCCCGGTCAGCGCCTGCGTGGCCGCCATGTACACCGCGTCGACATCCGGCCGCTCCTCCCGATCGACCTTCACGTTCACGAACAACGCGTTCATCAACCGAGCCGTCTGCGCATCCTCAAACGATTCATGTCCCATGACGTGACACCAGTGACAAGCGGCATATCCGACACTGAGGAGGATCGGGACATTCCGCCGTCGTGCTTCGGCGAACGCCTCCTCGCCCCAGGGGAACCAGTCCACCGGATTGTCCGCGTGCTGCAGCAGATACGGGCTGGTCGCGTCCTTGAGCCGGTTCATACGGGCCAGCCTAGGCCGTGTCTTATGGATCTTGTCCGTAGCGAGCGGCGGTCAGGTGCGTGCCTCGGGGGTGCGAAGGAGGGAGCCAGCCTGGTTGGCTGGTGACCGACGACAAGCCCCCGAGGTGCGTGCCTGGACGCCGCGCAGTAGGACCGAAGATTCATAAGACACGGCCTAGTTAGTCGGCGCGCGCCCGATCAGTAGCGGAGGTGGGGTGGGAGGCGGTAGACGCGGATCCAGTCGACCTGCATGGTGACCTTGGCGGGGGTGGTGCGGTTGCGGCACTGGGCCGGGGAGTAGCAGCTGACGTCGTGCTGGAGGGCCAGGTGCATGTCGGCCTTCTGGGGGATGTTGGGGCCTCGGTAGGTCCAGACCTTGACACCGTCCAGGAAGAAGGTCATCGAGTGGGGGAGCCATTCGAGGGCGTAGCGGTGCCAGCGGGTGAAGTCACCGGTGATCATTTTTGAGCGGGTGGTGTCGCGGATTCCCTTGTGAATGAACAGGCCCGCCTGCCTGCGGGCGGGGTCGGGGATCTCGGCGAAGTTGATCTCGGCCCATTCGGGGTGGCCCTGCTTCGTCGGCCAGAGCAGGAGGACCGAGGAGTAGCCGGCGCCCTTCTCGGTGCGCATCCGGACCTCCCAGCGGCCGAACGTCAGGGCCAGATGGGTGGCGAGGCCGCCCGAGAGGTCCCGGCCGCCGTACAGGCCGCCCGTCATCCGCAGGACCCCGTCCTTGACCTTGACGGCCTTCGCGATCCGCGGGTTGGCGCCGGTCGGATCGTCGTAGACCGCCCACTTGCCGGGGTTGACGTGCGTGCCGGGGAACTCGTCGACCAGCGCGGGACGTCCCCAGTCGATCGCCTTCGGCGGCGGCCGGTCGGGGACGGCGTGCTTCGGCTGCAGGACGGGCACCGGCCACAGCGGCTCCAGGACGAGCAGGGCCGCGGCCACGATCGGACCTAGGGGCATACCTCCCATGGGAGCAGGCTCCCCCGGCCCGTCCGGCGGAGTTCAGGAGAATTCGTCTGATCCTTTAGCCGACGCTGACTTCCGCGGTGCGGCGCATCCGGCCGGCCAGCACGTTGTCCCAGCCCGCCACCAGCACGAGGACCAGCAGCACGGCCGCGCTCAGCAGCATCGGCGACAGCAGCGAGTAGCCGGCCGCCAGCAACGCCAGCAGGACCAGCGCCACCAGCCGCGGCCGCGACCACAGCCCGAAGACGGTCCGTTTGAACAGCAGATGGCCGAACAGGAACAGGGCGGCCCCGCCGAGGACGGCCGCCGCGGTGCCGCCGGCGGTGTGGCCGGTCGGGTGGGCGATGACCAGTTCGTCGCCGACGGCCGAGACGATGATGCCGGCGATCATCGGGATGTGCTCGTAGGTGTAGGCGGAGCGGCCGATCCGGCCCGGATCGTCGGAGGAGGCGATCGCCTCGGACGACGCCTCCGCGGTCCGGTCGAAGTAGATCCACCACAGGGCGACGGAGCCGAGGAACGCCAGCGCGAACGCCGCGAGACCGGTCACGCCGACGGCGTGGTCACCGAAGGTGATCCCGGTGACCAGCACCGACTCCCCCAGCGCGATGATCACGAAGAGCTGGCAGCGTTCGGCCATGTGGGCGCCGTCGATCGACGCCCAGTCGGCGGTGGAGGAGCGGCCGAGCCCCGGCACGGCGTACCCGGCGGACGGGCCGCCCAGGTCGACGGCGAGCGCCAGCAGCCAGAACACCAGCAGGGTCGTGCCGTCGAACAGCGCGCCCGTGATCCAGAGCGTGGCGGCGACCACGATCCAGACGAGGATCCGCTGGAAGTTGCGGGCCAGCGGGGTGCCGCGGGTGGCCCACGCCACGTAGGCGGTGCGGCCGACCTGGACGGTGGCGTAGCCGAGCGCGAACCACAGGGCGCGGCTCTCCAGCGCCTCGGGGATCGCGACGGCCATCAGCAGCCCCGCCATCATCACCCCGACGAGCACCATCCGGAACACGGGATGGTCGGGGTCGAACCAGTTGGTGGTCCAGGTCGTGTACATCCAGGACCACCAGACGGCGAACAGCAGCAGCCCGCACTCCAGGGCGTTCCCGACGGTCAGGTCGCCGAGCAGCCGGTGGGAGAGCTGGGTGATCGCGAACACGAAGACCAGGTCGAAGAAGAGCTCGAAGGACGAGACCTTCGTGGCGTCGCCGGCGGAACGGACGCGCAGAGGTGAGGACGCAGGTGTCACCCGCCCAAACTAACCCGATCTTCACGGGGCGGGCGCGCGAGTTCGCCGTAAGCGCTAGTCGAGCGGTTTGCCGGACTTCGCCTGTTCCGCTTCCCAGGCCGCCTGGTCGAGGTCGGCCTGGTAGGGGGCCTTGACGTTGCGGATCCGCTTGTTCATCGACTTGATCAGGAAGACCAGGGCGATGCCCATGCAGAGCACCACGAGCGTGCCGAGCAGCCCCGGCGACACGGTCTCGTCGGTGAACTGCTGCGGGGCAGACAAGATCATCATGTGGAGTACACCTTCTCCCGGACTCCGGTGAACAGATCGTCCTCCGGAAGCTCGGTGTCGACCAGGGACCTCGCCAGATGGTAGTCCTCCGTCGGCCATGCCCGGCGTTGGAGGTCGGGCGGGCAGGCGAACCAGAAGCCGTTCGGATCGATCTGGGTGGCGTGGGCGATCAGCGCGGCGTCGCGGGTCTCGAAGAAGTCGCCGCACGGCACACGGGTGGTGACGGCCCAGGGGGCGGGCCTGTCCTCGCGCTGCTGGAGCCATTCCCCGTAGGGCGATTCCCGGCCCGCCTCGGTCAGCGCGCGGTCCATCGCGACCAGCCTGTCGCGGTGGAAGGTCAGGTGGTAGTACATCTTCAGTGGCTGCCACGGATCGCCGGAGCCGGGGTAGCGCTCGGGGTCGCCGGCCGCCTCGAACGCGGCGACGGAGATCTCGTGGGTCTTGATGTGGTCGGGGTGGGGGTAGCCGCCGTTCTCGTCATAGGTGAGGACGACGTGCGGCCGGAACTCGCGCATGATCTTGACCAGGGGGGCGGTGGCCTCCTCCAGCGGGACGAGCGCGAAGCAGCCTTCGGGCAGCGGGGGCAGCGGATCGCCCTCCGGCAGGCCGGAGTCGACGAAACCGAGCCACTCCTGCTTGACGCCGAGGATCGCGCGGGCCGCGTCCATCTCGGCCTCGCGGACCGCGGCCATGTTGGCCTTGACCTCGGGCCGGTCCATCGCGGGGTTGAGGATGTCGCCGCGCTCGCCGCCGGTGGCAGTCACGACCAGCACCTCGACCCCTTCGGCCACATAGCGGGCCATGGTCGCGGCGCCCTTGCTCGATTCGTCGTCGGGATGGGCGTGGACGGCCATCAGCCGGAGGGTTTCGGCGGGGCCTGCGCCCGGCACGGGTCCTGCTTCCAACACGGCGGGGTGCTCCTATGCTTGGGTCACGAGAGAGGCTGGGCTGAGAGGGGCGGGCAGAGATGAACGAGCTTTGCGCGATTGTTTCAGCAGCCTCCGACAGAAACCCGTAACACCCGGCGAGGATTCCCGATGACGACCGAAAACCCCGCCCGAACCTCCCGATCGGGGAAGGACGCCCGTTCGGGGAAAGACGCCCGTTCAGGGAAGGACGCCCGTTCGTGGAAGGACTGGGTCTTCTTCGGCACGCTCGGCACCGTGGTCGCCGCTTTCGTCGTCGGCTGGGCCGTGATCATGGGTCATGCGGGCGGCGGCACCGCCGGTCTGGACGGGGTCTCCGGCGAGACCATCGCCTTCGAGATCGAGAGCGACCAGGCCGTCAAGGTCAAGTTCCAGATCAACAAGCCCGAGGATGCGCTGGTAAAATGTGAGGTGACGGCCCGCGCTCACTCCGGCCTGACGGTCGGCCGCACCACGGTCGAAGCCCTGCCGGGGCGTACCGGATCGACGCAGATCATCACTCTGCCGACCTCCGAGCGCGCCACCACCGCCGAAGTGGTGGACTGCAAGCTCGCCTGACCACCAGATGGCAGGTTGATGAACGGCGGCAGTGGGAACCTTTACCTCCAACGACCGGATAGGCTTGAGGTTTCCGCGTTTCCCCCGTCCGGGGATCGCGCGAGAAGACAACCCGGCCACATCACGTGGAAATAGGAGTACCCGTGACCGAGACCCGCACTGACAACGTCACCTGGCTGACCCAGGAGGCGTACGACCGGCTCAAGACCGAGCTGGACTACCTCTCGGGTCCCGGCCGCAAGGAGATCGCCGCGAAGATCGAGGCCGCCCGTGAAGAAGGCGACCTCAAGGAGAACGGCGGTTACCACGCGGCCAAGGAGGAGCAGGGCAAGATGGAGGGGCGCATCCTCCAGCTCCGCGGCATCATCGACAACGCACGCGTCGGTGAGGCCCCTGTCCGCGCCGACGGCGAGGTCGGTCCCGGGATGACGATCACCGTCGCCTTCGCGGGCGACGATGAGGAGGTCACCTTCCTGCTCGCCTCCCGCGAGGAGCAGGGCTCCCCCATCGACGTCTACTCGCCCAAGTCGCCGCTCGGCGCCGCGATCAACGGCAAGAAGATCGGCGAGAAGGCGACTTACACCCTCCCCAACGGCCGCGCCATGACCGTCGAGATCATCGACGCCGTCCCCTACGCGGGCGCCTAGTCTTACCCCTCGCACTTCCCCGAAGGCCCGTCGAACGCGTCCGCGCGCCCGGCGGGCCTTCGGCGATTTTGCCCCTTGGGGGGGTTGCCGAGCCGCTGAGCTGCCGATCTTTCAGGTCATGACGCCTGAACCACCGGAAGGCCCCCAGCGCCCCGACTTGTCCAAGAACCCGCCGGGGCCGTACGAGGGCTTCACGCCGCCCGGCGTGTACGAGTCGGCCACGCCGCCGCCGGCTCCGTCGCCGCTCGAGCCCGGCTACCGGCTGCCCGGCGAGTACGACGCCGCCGGTCAGGAGCCGCCCGGCCACGGGCTGCCGGGCGGATACACACCGCACGGTGCGACGTCGCCGCCGCCCGCGATCGGCGGGATCCCGCAGGGCATCCCGCCCGAGCCGTACGCGGTGCCGCACGGCCAGTACCAGGCCTACCCCGGCGCGTACGGGCCTTACGGCCATGTGCCGCCGCAGGGGCCGCCCACCAACGTGCTGGCGATCATCTCGTTGATCGCGTCGATCGTGGCGTGCGGGGTCGGCAGCATCGCCGGGGTGATCTGCGGGCATATCGCGCTCCACCAGATCCGGCGGACCGGTGAGTCGGGCCGCGGCCTGGCCATCGCCGGGCTGATCATCGGCTATCTCGGGCTGCTCGCCATCGTGCTCATGTTCGCCTTGGTGATCTTCGCGGGGCTCTGGACCGAAGGTAGTTCCGAAATCGAGTACGGCTACTGACGGCGGAGACGGGCAAAGACGCGCCCAACATCATCCCAATACACGCTCTGTGACGGTTTTATCCCTAGCGAATAGGGCGATTCTGCGAATATGACGCAACCGCCGCAGGACCCGCAGAACCCGTGGGAGAACCCGGGCGGCGGGACGAACCCGCCGCCCGGAACCCCGCCCAACCCCTACGGGGGCAACCGGGAGGACCCGTTCGGCCAGAATCCGGCCGACCCGTACGGCCAGGCCGGCCAGCCGGGCCAGACCGGCGGGCCGCCCATCCCGCCGCACGGCGGCCACGGCCCGTCCTTCTCCAAGGACCAGCCGCCGCCCTACGGAGGCCAGGGCGGTCAGGACCCGTTCGGCGCGCCGCAGAACCCGTACGGGCAGCAGCCGCCCGGCGGCGGCTACACGCCGGGCGGGGTGCCGCCCTACAGCGGCGGCCAGGATCCCTACGGGCAGCACTATGGAGGTTCACCCATGATCGCCAGCAAGTGGAAGCGCCTCGTCGGCATCATCATCGACAACGTGATCTTCTGGGTCATCGCCTGCTGCCTGGCCATGCCGTTCGGCGGCGCCAACACCGACGAGTTCATCGTCGAGAACCCTGACGGCACCACCTCGTATGAGTGGACCGAGCTGTACTCGACGGGGCAGATGATCGCGAACCTGATCGGCGCGGTCCTGGTCTTCCTCTACTTCTGGCTGGTCACGACCCGCTGGAACGGCCAGACGCTCGGCAAGAAGGCGATGAACATCCGGGTGGTCCGCGAGGACACCGGCGGTCCCATCGACTCCAAGCAGGGCGTGATCCGGTCCGCCGTCTTCGTCCTGCTCGCCTGGATCTGCAGCTGCGGCGGGCTGATCGACGCGATCTGGATCTTCACCAACCCGAAGAACCAGACCCTGCACGACAAGGCCGCCAAGACGGTCGTCGTGGACGCGGTCGGCCCGAACCCGTACGCCCAGGGCGGCTACGGCCCGTCCGGCCAGTCTTACTGACCGGTGACAGCGGTTGCCCAGTCTGCCCGGTACGGGCAGGCTGGGCCTCGTGCATTCGCGACGTATGACGGCCTTCGCCGTGTCCCTGTCCACGGCGGCCGCCCTCGTGGCGGCCTGCGGATCCGGCGACGAGCCGAGGACCCCGGTGACGGCCCCGGTCACCCGGCCGACCGGCTCGCCCGCCGCCACGCCGACCGGGACGGCCTCGCCGATCGACGCCGAACCCCTGGCCGGCACCCGTGACTCGGCCGGCGACATCTACGTCCCCGGCGACGGCAACGGCGGCTACGACGTCCAGCACTACGACCTCAACCTCAAGATCATCCCAGCGGACGCCGCGAAGACCCTCGACGGCCTCGCGACGATCCGCGCCAAGGCCACCACCGATCTGGCCAAGTTCGACCTCGACCTGACCGCCCTGGACGTCGCCTCGGTGACCGTCAACGGCGCGGCCGCCCGCTTCGCCCGCCAGGACAGCGAACTCATCATCACCCCGGCGAAGCGCCTCAAGTCGGGCACGGAGTTCACGGTGGCCGTCGCCTACTCGGGCACCCCGCAGGCGATCGTCGACCCGATCCTCGGCCGCTACGGCTGGATCAAGACCGCCGACGGGATCGCCGCGGCCTGCCAGCCGAGCGGCGCGCACACCTGGTTCCCGAGCAACGACCACCCGTCCGACAAGGCCACCTTCGACGTCACACTGACCGTCCCGAAGGAGCTCACGGGCATCTCCAACGGCGAGAGCGAACCGCCCGTCACGACCGGCGCGCTGACCACCACCAAGTGGCACATGAAGCAGCCGATGGCGACTTATCTGGCGATGGTCGCGGTCGGGAAGTTCAAGGTGAAGCAGGGGGTGACGGCGGGCGGCATCCCGATCCTCACGGCCGTCGACGCCTCGATCCCCGCCCCCGACATCAACGCCTTCCACGAAGCCAAATCCAAGATCACGGACGAGTGGGTGAAGCTGTTCGGCCCCTACCCGTTCGGCTCGACGGGCGGGGTCGTCGACAACGCGCAGGTCAGCTTCGCGCTGGAGACCCAGTCCCGCACGATCTACGGCAACTTCGACCCCGACCAGGACATCATCGCCCACGAGCTGGCCCACCAGTGGTTCGGCGACAGCGTCTCGGTCACCCAGTGGAAGGACATCTGGCTGAACGAGGGGTTCGCGACGTTCGCCGAGTGGACCTGGGACGAGCGGATCGGCCGCTCGACCGTCAAGCAGAAGTTCGACCAGCTCTACGCCGACGCCAACTCCCCGAGCTGGAAGGTGCTGCCGGGCGACCCGGGCCGTGACCGGCTGTTCGACACCTTCGCCGTCTACCACCGTGGCGGCATGACCCTGTACGCGCTCCAGCAGAAGATCGGCAAGGCGAAGTTCACCGAGCTGCTCCGCACCTGGGCGCAGAAGTACCGGTACGCCAACGCGACGACCGCCCAGTTCGTGGCGCTCGCCGGCGAGATCTCCGGCCAGGATCTGAAGCCGTTCTTCACCGCGTGGCTGTACACCCCGTCGCGGCCTCCGCTGAGTTAGATTCCCGGTTAGATTCCTGGCCAGGATCGGGAAAAGACCCGGTAAGGGACCGCGACAGCGGTGGCACGCCCCGCCCAGGGTGGGGCGCGTGCACGGGTTCAGAGCAGCGGCGACGGGAACGGCGACGGCGATGGTGGCGGCCGCGGCCGTCGGCGGGACGGCCCTGGCCCGTGCCGACCGGGCC
>NZ_BAAGZI010000219.1:0-9754 GCF_054778695.1 Actinocorallia lasiicapitis | reverse complement strand
CCGCGCCCCGCGTCGAGCCGCAGCCGCAGCTCGGCGAGGTCGGGCAGCCGCAGCGCCGCCGGGTCCTGCGCGCCGCAGCGGGCGTGCGAAAGGAACGGTCCTTCGAAGTGGCCGCCGGCGACGACCCCTTCCTCGGTCAGGTCGGCGATCCAGCCCGCCGCCTCGGCCAGCAGCCCGAGGTCGGCGGTGACGAGGCTCGCCAGCAGCGTGGTGGTGCCGCGCCCCCGGTGGAACGCGGCCGCCGATCGGATGGCCTCTTTCGACGTCATCGCCGAATGCCCGCCGCCGCCGTGCACGTGGATGTCCACGAAGCCCGGCACGAGGTAGGCCCCGCCGAGGTCTCGGCCTTCCCGCGGCCCCTGCCCGAGCCCGGTGATCGTGCCGTTCTCCGTGGTCAGCCAGCCGCCGTCAAGGACGCCGGCCGGGGTCACCAGCCGCGCGTTGGTGTAGGTGCTCATGACTCAAGGATGATCGATCGGGTGAGGTTCCTGGGCTCGTCGGGGTTGAGGCCGCGCCGCTCGGCGACGGCGACGGCCAGCCGCTGCGCCCGGACCAGGTCGGCGACGGGGTCGAGATCCGACAGCGCGACCACGGCCCCGGTCTTCTCCACATCCTCCGTGAGCCCTTCGGGAGCGCCCCCGAAGAACCAGGTGACGCTGTTGCCGTCGGTCACCGAGATCGGCCCGTGCCGGTACTCCATGGCCGGGTAGGACTCGGTCCACGACCCGGACGCCTCCCGTACCTTCAGCGCCGCCTCGTGCGCGATCCCGTTGCTCCACCCCGTCCCGAGGAAGGTGAACTGGGTCCGCTCCACGGCGCCTGCGGGCAGCGGCTCGCTGACGGCCCGGGCGCACTGCTCGATCAGGTCGGCCGGCAGCACTTCGGGCGCCGACAGCGCCAGGTGCGCCCGGAGCAGGGTCAGGGCGGTGGTCGCGAACCGCGTCTGCACAACGGACTTCTCGTCAGCGAAGCTCAGGTCGACCACCGGGGTCAGCCCGACGATCGGGGTGTTCGGGTCGCCGATCACCGCGATGGTCGGCGCGTCGGTCTTGCGCAGCAGGTCCAGCACCTCGGTCGTGGTGCCGGAGCGGCAGATCGCCACCACCCGGTCGTACCGCCGCGCGTAGGGGAACTCCGAGGCGGGGAACGCGTCGGTCTCGCCGAGCCCGGCGGACTCCCGCAGCGCCGCGTAGGCCTGCGCGATGAACAGGGACGTCCCGCAGCCGACGACCGCGACCCGCTCCCCGCTCTCGGGCAGCCCGGCGGCGGTCGCGGCCAGCGCGATCGCCTGCTCCCAGGTCTGCGGCTGGCTGGCGATCTCCTCGGCGACGAAACTCATCGACCCCTCCGATGCTCAAAGCTGCTCGTTTGCAGCCATAAACGTACAAGATTGAGCACCTTCCTGCAATAATGCCGGGTATGGCCTCCTCGCACTCCCGCCACACCCGGCTCCTCGACCTGCTCGCCGAGCGCGGCTCCCTGGACGTCGAGGAGGCGGCCGCCGCGCTGGACGTCTCCCCGGCCACCATCCGCCGCGACCTCGACCGTCTCGCCGGCCAGCAGCTCCTCAAACGCACCCGGGGCGGGGCCGTCGCCGCGGAGGTCGCCTACGACCTGCCGCTGCGCTACAAGGCCGCCCGCGCCGCCGACGAGAAACGCCGGATCGCCGCCGCCGCGGCCGCCCTGGTCGCCGAAGGCGAGATCGTCGGCCTCAACGGCGGCACCACCACCTCCGAGGTCGCCCACGAACTGGCCGCCCGCGCCGACCTCACGATCGTCACCAACGCCGTGAACATCGCCGCGGAGCTGACGGTCCGCCCCCAGATCAAGACCGTGATGACGGGCGGCGTGGCCCGTCCCAGCAGCTACGAGCTGATCGGCCCGCTGGCCGTCGCGACCCTGGGCGGCCTCTCCCTGGACGTCGTGATCCTCGGCGTCAACGCCCTGGACGCCGAGTTCGGCGCGTCCGCCCACCACGAGGGCGAGGCCGAGATCAACCGGCTGATGGCGGCCCGCGCGGGCCGGGTGGTCGTCGCGGCCGACTCCTCCAAGCTCGGCGCCCGCGCCTTCGCCCGGATCTGCCCCGCCGCGACGATCACCACACTCGTCACCGATACCGCCGCGGACCCCGGTCAGGTCGCCGCCCTCGAAGCATCGGGCATTTCGGTAATTCTATGCTAAAAACCGCATTTCACTATGCAACTAGCGCTGACTTAGCCTGTTAGGTCCGACCTTGTTCGGTCATTTAGTGTTGCTTCCTGGTTACATCAGGTAAACCTTGGTGGCCGGGGAGGTGTCTACATTTCGTGACAAGAGTCTGCATCGTCGAACGGAACCCCGTTCTACTGCTGGGGATCACTGCGCTTCTGAGTGAAATGCCCGAGTTGACGGTGGTGGCCGACCGTCCGGACGTCGTCGTCCTCGGGGTGGCCGACCATGCCGCGTTCCGCGAAATCGAGGAAAGAAGACTCACCGGCCGGATAGTGGTCCTTACCGCAATGGAAAGCCCCGCGCTCTATGTGAAGGCACTGTCGGCCGGTGCGTTCGCGTGCCTCGTCTACGGTCATTTCGGAGCGAACGAGCTGGCCGCCGCGATCAAGGCGGCCGCCATCGGCCAGGCCTACCTGTCACCGCCGGTCGTCACCGCGCTGGTCGGCTGGCTGCACGGCACCGCGAGCGCCAGACCCAACCGCACCCGCTCCTTCGACCACGACCTCACCCCCCGGGAGGCCGAGATCATGGCCCTGATCGCGGACGGCTACAGCAACCGCCGGATAGCGGCGCACCTGTTCATATCCGAAAAAACGGTCAAGAATCACGTCCATCAGATCTATCGCCGCCTCAAAGCGGACAGTCGCGACCACGCCATCCAGAGATGGCGGGACATAAACGAATTCGAAACCAAACACCGGACTTCTGAGTAATTTTGCGGGTCGAGTCCTAGGACCGGCCTATTCACAATGACAGGACCGGATTTTCCCTCCGGTTGAGCGTTCAATGGCAGACGCTTGGCGACGGCGATAACGCCGTTTGACCCAACCAGGGGAGTCCACTCTTGAAAGGTCCTGTCCTCAGGACCCTGTCTGTTCTCGCGCTCACGGCCGGCCTCGTCGGCCTGCCCACGGCGGCGCACGCGGCAGGTCCCAGAATCGATTTGAAGGTCCTCGTCGTCACCGACGGCGGCCCCAACGTCACCTCGGTGACGGAGCAGCTCAAGACCGAAGGTGTCCCGTACAAGCTCGTCGACCTCAACGACGGCGCACGCCCCACCATCAACACCGCGTTCCTGCAGGACACGGTGTCCGGCGCCCCCCGCGCCAAATACCAGGCCGTGGTCCTGCCCAACACCGCTCCCGCCGGCGTCGCCCCCGCGGAGCTCGCGGCGATCACCGCGTTCGAGAAGCAGTTCGGCATCCGCCAGCTCACCGCCTACGTCTACCCGACGGCGGCCGAGCACGGCATGACCGCGCTCACCGCGGGCAAGCTCGACGGCATCACCGCGACCCTCTCCCCGTCGGCGAAGGCGGGCGCGTTCCGCTACCTCGACGGCCCCGTCCCGTTCGAGGACAACAGCCCGGCCGTCGACGAGGTCTACGGCTACCGCGGCGCACCCGTCCCCGACAGCCCCGGCATCCACTTCGAGCCCTACCTCACCGAGGGCGGCGGAGTCCTGGCCGGGGTCTTCACCCACGACGGCCGCTCCGAGATGGTCATGACCTTCTCGGCCAACCAGTACCAGTCCCAGTTCCGCCACCTCGGCCACGGGCTGATCACCTGGCTGACGAAGGGCATCCACCTCGGCTACAACCGGCAGTACTTCAGCGTCAACGTCGACGACCTGTTCCTCCCCGACGCCCGCTGGTCCACCACCGCCAACTGCACGCCGGGCGAGGGCTGCACCGACCCCGACGTCACCACGCCCGACATCCGGATGACGCCCGCCGACGTCACCCAGGCCGCCAACTGGTCCACCCAGAACGGCTTCACCTTCGACATGTACTTCAACGGCGGCGGCAGCCTCGAGCAGGTCGAGCAGACCGGTTCCGACCCGCTGCTCACGGCCGTCCAGCAGAACAAGTCGAAGTTCCGGATGGCCAACCACACCCTCGACCACACCTACCTGGGCTGCCAGCAGGACGTCTCGGTGATCCCGTGGGTGTGCAAGAAGGACGGCCAGGGCGCCACCCTGTGGGAGCCGCGCACCTACCTGCGCCAGCAGTTCGCCGACAACAAGACCTGGGCCGCCCAGAAGGGTTTCCCGATTCAGGCCGACGAGATCGTCACCGGTGAGCACTCCGGGATGAAGATCCTGCCGCAGCAGCCGCAGGACAACCCGAACCTGGCGCCCGCGCTCGGCGACAACGCGATCAAGTGGCTCGGCTCGGACGCCTCCCGCGACTTCGAGCAGCGGCAGATCGGCAACGCACTGACCGTCCCCCGGTACCCGATGGCCAACTACTTCAACACGGCCACCGTCGCCGAGATGGTCGACGAGTACAACTGGATCTACACCAGCCGCGCCGACGGCGGCTCGGGGATCTGCGAGGACAACCCCGGCACCGTCACCTGCATCCAGCCGCTGGACGCCTCGGGCTACCAGAACTACATCATCCCGCTGGACACCCGCATCGAGCTGTCGCACATCATCAAGAACGACCCGCGGCCGCACTACGTGCACCAGTCCAACATGGCCGAGGACCGGATCCTCTACCCGCTGCTCGACAGCATCCTCGCCACCTACAAGGGCCTGTACGCCGACAACGCGCCGCTGGTCAACCAGCGGCTCGCCGACAACGGCGCCGAGCTCAAGCGGCAGGCCGCCTGGAAGACCACCCAAGGCTCCATCACCGCCTACCTGCAGGACGGCAAGGTCAGGATCACCGGCGGCGGCTCCAACACCTACGTCCCGATCACCATGCCGGCCGGCACCAACACGGTCGTCCTCGACCTGCTCGGCCTGATCGTGCTGAGCACCCCGTTCGGCACGCCGTACGCGGGCGAGGTCTCCGACTACAAGACCGGCAACCTGGTCCTCCAGGTGGGTGCGTCGACCGTATGAACATCACCCTGGTCACCGAAGGGACTTACCCGCACGCCTATGGCGGGGTGAGCGTCTGGTGCGACCAGCTCGTGCGGGGGATGCCCGAGCACGAGTTCCACGTGGTGGCGCTCACCGGCACCGGCAAGGAGGCCCTCGTCTGGGATCCGCCGGGCAACGTGGCCGTCGAAGCCGTCCCGCTCTGGGGGCCCAGGCCCCCGGGGCGGGGCGGCGCCTGCCGCGAGTTCGAGGGCCTGTTCCAGGTCCTGCTCGACCTCTGCCTCAGCGGCGGTGACGCCTCGACGGGCGAGCTCTTCCCGTCGGTGCTGCGCGGGCTGTACGACCTCGGCGGGCTGTCGGAGAAGCTCGCCGGCGAAGGGCCCGTCGCCTGGCTGATGGAAGGCTGGGAGCGGCGGCTGCGCGCCGGTGAGCTGCCCGAAGGGGTCAGGCCCACCGTCCACGACGCGCTCACCGCGATCAGCCTGCTCGAACACGCGCTACGGCCCTTCGCCCGTCCGGTGCCGCGCGCCGACCTCACCCACGCGGTGTCCAACGGGGTGACGGTCCTGCCGGCGCTCGCCGCCAAATGGACCCACGGCACCCCCTTCTGCCTCACCGAACACGGCATCTACCTGCGGGAACGCTACCTCGGCTACGGCAAGGGCTACACCTGGCCGGTCAAGCAGCTCATCCTGGCGTTCCTGCGGATGCTGTGCGCGGCCGGCTACCAGGCCGCCGACCTCGTCACCCCGGGCAACCGCTACAACCAGCGGTGGGAGACGCGGTGCGGGGCCACCCCCGAACTGATCCGCACGGTCTACAACGGAGTGAACCCCGCGGAGTTCCCGGTGGCGGGCGCCGAACCCGAACGGCTGACCCTGTCCTGGGCGGGCAGAGTCGACCCGATCAAGGATCTGGAGACCCTGATCAAGGCGTTCGCGATCGTCAGGGACGACGTCCCCGAGGTGTGCCTGCGCCTGTTCGGCGGCGGCAACGCCGAGTACCGGGAGAAGTGCGAGAAGCTCGCCCGCGACCTCGACGTCGCCGAGCACGTCACCTTCGAAGGCAGGGTCGAGGAGATCCGCGACGCCTACGTCGCCGGGACCGTCGTGATGCTCTCCAGCATCTCCGAAGGGTTCCCCTACACCCTCATCGAGGCCATGACCTGCGGGCGGGCCACGGTCTCCACCGATGTGGGGGGAGTCACCGAGGCGGTCGCCGCCAACCCCAACTCACCCCAGGACGGGGAGTGCGGCCTGGTCGTCCCGCCGCGCGACCCCGAGGCGATGGCCGAGGCGGCCGTCCGCCTGTTGCGCGACCCCGGGCTGCGGGCCCGGATGGGCAGCGTCGCCCGCGCCAAAGCGCTGGAGTTCTTCACCGTCGACCAGGCGGTGGCGTCCTTCCGCGAGATCTACTACCAGCTTGCGGGGGCTTGCGTTCGATGACGGAGTTGCTGGTCAGGCCGCTGACGCGGGACGTCGGTGAGCTGGCCGAGAAGATGGCGGACGTCCTGGTCTCGGCCGTGGACGTCCTGGAAGTGACGGCGGCGCTGGAAGCCGAGGGCATCGGCGACCGGGCGGCCCGCCTCTACGGCTACGACGATGTGTTCCTCCTGGCGGAGAGCCTGTACACGGGCAGTGTCCGCCGGCCGATGCGGGTGAAGCTGCCCGGCAACCCGTGGACCGACGGCACGGGCGTGCTGAAGGCGGCGGGCCGGTACACGCTGCGCGGCCTGCTGTTCGGGCTGCCCGGCGCCGGTTATGTGGCCGTCCACGGGCTGCTCGGCACCAAGTCCGCGGGCCTCGTGCTGACCCTGTCGCTGGTGCTGTGCTGGCCGGTCGGGCAGGGCATCGCGGCGCTCGCCTATTCCCGGCTGGAACTGAACGAGACCAAGCGGGTGCTCCGGCTCGGCCTGCTGTACGGACTCCCGTTCATGATCGCGGTCAGTGCGGGCATCGGGGTCTGGCTGGGTGCCCATCCCGCGATCGTCGCGGTGGCGTGCGCGCAGTCGTTCTACTTGCTGTCGGCGTCGGCGGCGCTGGTCACGGGCGGGGAGGTGGTGCTGCTCCTGGCGCTGCTGCCGGGCGTCGCGGTGACCTTCGCGGGCCTGCCGGGGCAGCTCCTGCTGTGCGGCTGGGGCCTCACCGGGCTCTGCGTCCTCGTGATCGCGGTCGACAAGACCCGTGTGCCCAAGGCCCATCGGACGGCCACCGGCGGGATCTCCTGGATCGCCGTCTGGACCATCACCCCGAACGCCCTGTTCGGGCTGGTCGCCGGCGGGCTGCTCACCTTCACGATCGTGTCGGCCTACGGCGGCTACGGAGCGCCGCCCGAAGCGACCAGCGCCGCGATGGTCGCGCTGTCGGCGTCCATGGGGCCCGCCGAATGGGTGCTGTACGCCTTCCGCGCCCGCGGCCACGACCTCACCATCGCCAGCCGCAGCCTCCGCGAGTTCGGCTGCCGCACCCGGCTGGCGCTGCTCGACCTCATCCTGCGGTTCATGGCCGTGCTCGCCGTCCTGATCAGCGCGGCGCTCGTCGTCGCCGGGCTCGCGGCGGGCGCGTTCGGCGTCTTCGTCTGCTACCTGCTGCTCGGCGGGGCGCTGGTCATCGCGCTCATGCTGCAGTCGTTCGGCCGCAACGCCGTCTCCCTCGGGCTCTGCGCGGCCACCCTCGCCCTCGAGGTCGTCGTCCTGGTCGTCGCGGAACCGGAGCCGTCGACCGTCCAGCTCACCGGGGCCGTGACGCTGTTCACGGTCCTGCTCGTCCACACCGTGACCGTCCTCGGACGCGCCACGGCCCACCGATAAAGGGGCAGAAAAGCAATGGAAACGCTCGTCGCAGTCACCGGAGCCGACGGCTTCATCGGCTCCCATCTGGTCGAAAGGCTCGTGGCCGAAGGCCACCGGGTCAGAGCACTCGCCCAGTACAACTCCTTCGGCTCCTGGGGCTGGCTCGACACCCTGCCCGCCGACGTCATGGCGTCAGTGGAGGTCCAACTCGGCGACGTCCGCGATCTCGGGTCCATGAAGGCACTGGTCGACGGGGCGGAGGCCGTCTACCATCTCGCCGCGCTCATCGCGATCCCGTACTCCTACCAGGCGCCGCGCTCCTACGTGGAGACCAACGTCATCGGCACACTGAACGTCCTGGAGGCGTGCCGCGAAGCCGGGACGGGCCGGATCGTGCACACGTCCACGTCCGAGACCTACGGCACCGCACTGACCGTCCCGATCGCCGAGACCCATCCGCTCCAGGCCCAGTCGCCCTACGCGGCGTCCAAGGCGGGCGCCGACAAACTGGCCGAGTCCTACCACCTGTCGTTCGGGCTGCCCGTGGTGACGCTCCGCCCGTTCAACACGTTCGGGCCGCGCCAGTCGGCGCGCGCGTTCATCCCGACCGTCATCTCGCAGATCGCGGCCGGCGAGACCGTCATCAAGGTCGGCTCGCTCGACCCGACCCGCGACTTCACCTACGTCAAGGACACCGCGGCCGCGTTCCACGCCGCCGCGACCACCCCCGGGATCGAGGGCGGGCTGTTCAACGCGGGCGTCGGCGGCGAGATCTCGATGGGCGACCTCGCCAAGGCCATCGCCGCGACCATGGGCCGCGACGTCGAGTTCTTCTCCGAGACCCAGCGGCAGCGGCCCGCGAACTCCGAGGTGATGCGGCTGGTCTGCGACAGCTCGAAGTTCCAGGCGGCGACCGGCTGGAAGCCCGCCCACACCCTGGAGGAGGGTCTCGCCGAGACCATCTCCTGGCTGACCGGGAACCTCGACCGCTACCGCCCCGGCGTCTACGCCGTCTGAGAGAGGAAACCACCCCCCTCATGCACGCTGTGATCCTCGCCGGTGGAAAAGGCGTCCGCCTGCGGCCTTACACCTCGACCCTCCCCAAACCCCTCGTCCCGATCGGCGACCAGTACTCGATCCTCGAGATCGTCCTCCACCAGCTCGCCCAGCAGGGCTTCACCTCCGTGACGCTCGCCATCGGCCATCTCGGCCACCTCATCCGCTCCTATGTCGGCGACGGCTCCCGCTGGGGCCTCAAGATCGACTACCAGACCGAGGAGAACCCGCTCGGCACGATGGGTCCGCTGCTGTCCCTGCCGGGCCTGCCCGAGGACTTCCTCGTCATGAACGGCGACATCCTCACCGACCTGTGCTTCGGCGAGCTCCTCGCCACCCACAAGGCCGCCAAGGCGCCGCTGTCGGTGGCCACCTACCGCCGCGAAGTCAAGATCGACTTCGGGGTGCTCACCTCCGACGACGGCCGGATCCGCGAGTTCGCCGAGAAGCCGACCCTCGACTACCGGGTCAGCATGGGCGTGTACGCGCTGAACCGGTCCGTCCTCGACCGCTACACTCCGGGGCTGCCGCTGGGCTTCGACGAACTGGTCCTCGACCTGCTCGCCATGGGGACCTGGCCGCTCGACTACGCCTTCGACGGGTACTGGCTCGACATCGGCCGGCCCGACGACTACGACCGGGCCAACGCCGAGTTCGACGCCCTGCGTCCCGTCCTGCTCCCGGAGTGAACGTGAACCCGACCGACCGGCGGCCGCTGCTCGTCCTGGGAGCCACCGGCTTCATCGGACGCCAGGTGGCCGCCCGCGCGCGCGGGCGGGAGGTCGTCACGGCCTCCCGCCGGCCCGGCGCGGCCGATCTGCGGCTGGACCCGCTCGACACCGCCGCGCTCGCCGAGGCGATCGCGTCGG
>NZ_BAAGZI010000218.1:0-9756 GCF_054778695.1 Actinocorallia lasiicapitis | reverse complement strand
GTGCCGACCGGGCCTGCCATCCGCCCGTCCCCGGCTCGGCCCTACCCACGGCGACGGCGACGCCCGCCGCCAAGCCGGCCGTCTGCCTGCACCCGAAGCCGGGCACCCGCGGGCTGGGCGACCGGTACTTCCCGGGCGCGGGCAACGGCGGCTATGACGTCGCCAACTACGCCGTCGAGCTGAAGTTCACGCCGTCCGGCCACCGGATCGACGCCACCGTGACGATCACCGCGACGCCCCGGCACGACCTGTCCACGTTCAATCTGGACTTCCGCGGGCTGCGCGTCGTCGGCACGGCCGTGAACGGCAGGCCGTCCCGGCATGTGCGGACGGGCGGCGAGCTGACCCTGATCCCGGCGGCCCCGCTCGCGAAGGGCGCGCGGTTCAAGGCCGTGGTCCGCTACGCGGGCACCCCGGGCTCGATCCGGGACGGCGAGCTCGGCACCTACGGCTGGATCCGCACCCGCGACGGCGCGGTCGTCGCCGCCCAGCCGGACGGCGCCGCGAACTGGCTGCCCGTCAACGACCATCCGTCCGACAAGGCCACCTACGATCTGCGGGTGACCGTGCCGAACGGGCTCCAGGTGATCGCGAACGGCGAGCCGGACGCCCCGGTCGTCAGGGGCGGCTGGACGACCTACGGCTGGCACGAGCGTTCCCCGATGGCGTCGTATCTGGCGACCGTCGCGATCGGGAAGTTCCTGGTGAAGCGCGGCGCCGTCGGGAGGATCCCGGTGATCACGGCCGTCGACCCGGAGTTCAAGGGCTCGCTCGCCTCGGTGCACGCGACGACGCGCAAGGCGCTGGCCTGGGAGCAGCAGCTGTTCGGGCCCTACCCGTTCCGCTCGGCCGGCGGGATCGTCGACGATCCGCGGCTCGACTACGCGCTGGAGACCCAGAGCCGTCCCCTGTACGCGGGTTTCGCGCCCGACGCCGACTTCATCGTCCACGAGCTGGCCCACCAGTGGTTCGGCGACAGCGTCTCACTGGCCCGCTGGCCCGACATCTGGCTGAACGAGGGGTTCGCGACGTACGCCGAGTGGCTCTGGCACGAGCGCGGCGGCAAGGACTCCGCTGCGAAGATCTTCGACCGGTACTACCGGCAGCCCGCGAGCTCCCCCCTCTTCCATCCGCCGACCGGCGCGCCGGGCCGCCGCGACATGTTCGGCTACTCGGTCTACATCCGGGGCGCGATGACGCTCCAGGCGCTCCGGCAGCGCGTCGGCGACAAGGCGTTCTTCCGGATCCTGCGGGCCTGGCCGACCGAGCACCGGGGCGGCAACGCCACCACCGCCGAGTTCGTCGCGCTCGCGGAGCGGATCTCCGGCAAGCGGCTGCAGAAGCTGTTCACCGTCTGGCTGACCCGCAAGGGCAAGCCGAAGAAGGGGTCCTGGTGATCGTTCCCACTGTGCTGTCGCTCGTGCTCGGGCTGGCCGCGGTGCCGCCCGGCGCGCCCGGCGTCGGCGACCCGTACTTCCCGCAGGCGGGCAACGGCGGCTACGACGTCGGCCACTACGACATCGACCTGACCTACACGCGCCCCGCCATCACCGCGACCACGACGATCACGGCGCGCGCCCTGCACACCCTGCCCCGCTTCGACCTCGACTTCGTCGGGCTCCAGATCGACGCGCTGCGCGTGAACGGCGCGCCCGCCGCGTACACGCGCGACGGCCAGGAACTGGTCGTCACCCCGGCGGCCGCGCTCCGTGCCGGGTCGCGGTTCACGGTGACGGTCGCCTACCACGGCACCCCGGGACCGGTCGCCGACACCTCGCTCGGCGAGTCCGGCTGGATCCCCAGCAAGGACGGAGCCGTCACCCTGTCGGAACCGACCGGCTCCGGCACCTGGTTCCCGGTCAACGACCACCCGTCCGACAAGGCGACCTTCGCGTTCCGGGTGAAGGCGCCGCAGGGCCTGACGGTCCTCGCCAACGGCGAACCCGAAGGCGACCGGTGGGTGGTCCGCGAGCCGATGGCCCCCTATCTGGCGTTCGTCGCGATCGGCCGGTGGACGGTCAGGTCGGGGACCACGAAGGCGGGCATCCCGTCGATCGTCGCGGTCGATCCGGCGCTGCGCGTCGATGTGAACCTGCTGTTCGAGCGGGTCGCCAAGGCGACGGACTGGGCGCAGTCGGTGTTCGGCCCCTACCCGTTCCGCTCGACGGGCGCCGTGGTCGACGACCTGGTCGTCGGGTACGCGCTGGAGACCCAGAACCGGCCGTTCCTGTCGAGCAACCAGAACGACATGGGGACCGTCGTCCACGAACTGGCCCACCAGTGGTTCGGCGACAGCGTCTCGGTCGGCCGCTGGCAGGACATCTGGCTGAACGAGGGGTTCGCGACCTACGCCGAGTGGCTGTTCGACGAGGCCGAGGGCGGCCTCACCGCGCAGGAGCACTTCGACGACCTGTACCGCAACGGCAGGGGCTGGTCCGGCTGGAACGTCACACCCGGTGACCCCGGCCGTGCCCACCTGTTCGACTACAACGGCATCTACCTGCGCGGCGCGATGGCCCTCCACATGATCCGCCGGGCCGTCGGCGACCGGGCCTTCTTCCGGCTTCTGCCTGCTTGGACGGCTGAACACCGGCACGGCAACGCCACCGTCGACGACTTCCGGAAGATCGCCGAAGAGCTCACCGGCAGGAATCTTGAACCTGTCCTCCGGGACTGGTTGTTCACGGTCGGTAAGCCTTCTGTCGCTCCGGCCGCTACTGTTTGAACTCCAGGGAAGATACGCGAGAGACCCCCGTGACAGGAGATCTGATGATGTCTGCCCCCCGTTTGGTGACCGCCGCCGTCGCGGCCTCCGTCGTCCTCGTGCCGGTGGCGGCACAGGGCGCGGCGCCCGGCTCGGTGAAGTTCACGCCCGGCTCGGCCGGCGCCGGGGAACCGTACTTCAAGAACATGGGCAACGGCGGGTACGACGTCGGGCACTACGGGCTGAAACTGGCCTACGCCCCGTCGACCAAGAGACTCACGGCCACCGCGACGATCACCGCGACGGCCACCCAGAACCTGTCCCGCTTCAACCTCGACCTGCGCGGGCTGACGGTCTCCTCGGTCACCGTCAACGGGAAGAAGGCCGCGTTCACCCGGACGGGCGCGCAGGAACTCGCCATCACCCCCAAACCGGGCCTGACGAGCGGCAAGAAGTTCACGGTCGTCGTCGTCTACGGCGGCAAGCCCCAGCGGATCGACGACGCCCTGCTCGGCCAGTCCGGCTGGATCACCACCGAGGACGGCGCCGTCGCCCTCAACCAGCCGTTCGGCGCGGCCACCTGGATGCCGGTCAACGACACCCCGAAGGACAAGGCCACCTACTCCTTCAACATGATCGTCCCCAAGAGCGTGACGGCGATCGCGAACGGCGAGTACAAGGGCCGCAAGACCACCAAGGACGGCCGGTACTCCTTCAAGTACGCGATGACCACGCCGATGGCGAGCGAGCTGTCGCTGGTGGCGATCGGCAAGTACAAGGTCAGGCGGACGGGCGGGAAGCTGCCGAGCCTCACGGCGTTCGACACCGATCTGGTGTCCGGCACCAAACCGCTCGCCAAGTACGAGAAGAAGACCAGGTCGATCCTGGCCTGGGAGTCGAAGCTGTTCGGCGCCTACCCGTTCAAGACGACCGGCGGGATCGTCGACGAGCTGGGCGTCGGCTACTCGCTGGAGACCCAGGGCATCCCGGTGCACGACTGGGGGGCGCGCGGCGTGCTGCCGCCCGACGATCTGCTGGTGCACGAGCTGGCGCACCAGTGGTTCGGCGACAGCGTCACCCCGGCCCGCTGGAAGGACATCTGGCTGAACGAGGGGTTCGCGACCTACGCCGAGTGGCTGTACGCGGAGAAGTCGGGCGGCAAGAAGGTCGACACCCAGTTCAAGACGACGTATTCGGCGGGCGCTGACGCCGAGGTCTGGAAGCGCGTCCTGGCCGACCCGGGCCGCGACCACATCTTCGACTCGCTCGTCTACCAGCGCGGCGCGATGACCCTGCACATGATCCGTAAGTCCCTCGGCGACGCGACGTTCTTCCGGCTGGTCAAGTCGTGGGCGCAGCTCCACAAGAACAAGAACGTCACCACCGAGGACTTCCACGCCTACGCCGAGAAGTTCTCGGGCAAGCAGCTCGACAGCCTGTTCAAGGCGTGGGTGTACACCGCGGGGAAGCCGAAGCTCCCCCGCTAGCGGCGCGCGCTCACGAGAAGGTGAGCGTGTAGCCCTGGCTGCGGAGCCGGCCGACGACCTCGTCGCAGTGTTCGGCGCCGCGCGTCTCGAGATGGAGGAGGACTTCGGCGTCCTCCACGTTGAGGCGCGCGGCGACCCGTTCGTGCGTGACGTCCAGGACGTTGACGCCGAGATCGGCCAGCTCGCCCAGCAGCCGCACCAGCGCGCCGGGCCGGTCACTCAGCCGGACCCGCAGGATCAGGTAGCGGCCCGCCGTGGCCAGGCCGTGGCGGAGCACCTTCGCCAGCAGCACCGGATCGATGTTGCCGCCGGACAGCACCGCGACGACCGGCGGCCGCATCGCGTAGGTGTGCTCCATCAGGGCCGCCACCGACGCCGCGCCCGCCGGTTCCACGACCTGCTTGGCGCGTTCGAGACAGACCAGCATCGCGCGGGACAGCGACTCCTCCGACACCGTCACGACCGAGTCGACGTACTCGCTGACCAGCTCGAACGTCAGATCTCCCGGACGTCCGACCGCGATGCCGTCGGCCATGGTCGGACTGGTCTTGATCGTCATCGGCCGTCCCGCGGCCAGCGACGGCGGGAACGAGGCGGCCCGCTTGGCCTGGACGCCCAGCACCACCGGCGCCTCCCGGCCCAGCTCGGCGGCCACCGACTTGACGGCCACCCCGAGACCGGAGGCGAGCCCGCCGCCGCCGACGGCCGCCACGATCGTCCGGACGTCCGGACACTCCTCCATGATCTCCAGACCGAGGGTGCCCTGGCCGATGACCACGTCGCGGTGGTCGTAGGGCGGGATGAACACCGCGCCCTGCTCCTCGGCGTACTTGCGGGCCGCGGTCAGGCAGACGTCGAAGGTCTCGCCGGGGAAGACGATGTCGGCCCCGTAGGCGCGGGTGGCCTCGACCTTCGGCAGCGGAGCGCCCTCCGGCATGAAGATCGTCGCTTTGCAGCCGAGCAGCGACGCCGCGAGCGCGACCCCCTGCGCGTGGTTGCCCGCGCTGGCGGCCACCACCCCCCTGGCCCGCTCCTGCGGGCTGAGCCGCGAGATCCGGGTGAACGCCCCGCGCACCTTGTAGGAGCCGGTCCGCTGGACGTTCTCGCATTTGAGATAGACGGGCCCGCCCACCACCTCCGACAGATGCCGGGAGTGCAGCAGGGGGGTGCGTACGAGCACGTCGCGCAGAGCCTCACGCGCGACGCGCATCTCGTCCACACTGACGAGTTCGGTCATGCCGCCAGTGTCCCAGTGAAATGAAGCAGGGCCCGCCATTGGGGAGCGGCGGGCCCTGCTGTCTTTGGGTGCGGTTACTTCGGGAGAGGCGGTTACTTCAGGACTGCGGCGACCGCTCCGGAGATGGAGGCGGTGGAGTCGTCGCCGTCGAGCGACCAGAACATCGCGCCGCCTAGGCCCTGGTCCTTCACGTAGTTCGCCTTGAGCGTCGCGAGCTGCGGGTCCATGAAGTTCCAGAAGTTCGTGCCGTCGTACTTCCAGGCGGAGCCCGCCGGGTCGCGGTAGACGGTGCCGGGCAGGTTCTTGATGTTCTTGTAGTCCTCGACGCCCTTCTCGACAGCGCCCTGCGCCTGGCCCGTGGAGGTCTGCCAGAGGCCGTTCCTGCCGCCGTTCGGGACCCCGGTCCAGCCGAACCCGTACATCGGCATCCCGACCGTCAGCTTCGCGGCGGGGAAGCCCTTCGCCTTGTAGAGCTTGATCACCTTGTCGACGCTGTACTGCTTGTCGGCCGGGTTCGGGTCGCCCACCACGTCGTACAGGTTGTCGTGGTGGTTGGTCACGTTCTCCCAGCGGCCGTGGAAGTCATAGCCCTGGACGTTGCCGAAGTCGAGATAGTTCGCGATCTTGTCGACCTCGAGGCCGACCTCGATCTCGTGCGGGTTCGCCGGCATGAAGAAGGTCAGGCCGAAGCGCTTGCCGCCCTGCGTCGCACCGTAGGCGTCGAGCTGCCTGCGGAACTCGGCGAGCAGCAGCGTGAAGTTCTGCTTGTCCTCGGGGCGCACGACGTTGCCGGCCTCGCCCGCGTTCGAACCCGGCCACTCCCAGTCGATGTCGAAGCCGTCGAAGACGCCCGCGGCCGCGCCGGTGCCGCCCGCGCCGTCCGCGACCGGCAGGTTGCCCTTCAGGAACAGGTCTATGCAGGAGGAGACGAACGCCTTGCGCGAGGCGTCGGTGAGGGCCGCGTTGGAGAAGTACTTCGACCAGGTCCAGCCGCCGATCGACATGTTGACCTTGAGGTGCGGGTTCAGCTTCTTCAGCTTCTTGATCTGGCCGAAGTTGCCGCGCAGCGGGTCGTCCCACTTGTCGGCGACCCCGTCCACCGAGGAGGCGGCGTCATAGGAGCGCTGGTAGTCGGCGTAGGAGTCGCCCTGGCCGAGCGAGTTGACCTCGAAGCACTTGCCGTCGGCGTTCACGTTCGCGAACGCGTACTGGATCGTGGTCAGGTTCTTCGCCGCGCCGGAGGTCTGCAGGTTCTTCACATGGAAGTTGCGCCCGTAGACGCCCCACTGGGTGAAGTAGCCGATCTTCTCGTACTGGCTCGGCTTGACCTCGGGGTCGAGGGTCGTGGCCGTCGCCGGGGCCGAGGCCGCGGAGATGTTGTTCGCGGCGTCCTTCGCCTTGACGGTGTAGCCGTAGGCCGTCTTCGGGGTGAGGCCCGAATCGGTGTAGGCGGTGCCGGTGGCGGTGCCCAGGAGCTGGGCGCCGCGGTAGACGTCGTAGCCGGTGACGCCGACGTTGTCGGTCGAGGCCGTCCACTTGAGATCGATCGTGGTGGAACCGGTGGCCGTCGCGGTGAGACCGGCCGGGACGCTCGGGGCCGTCCGGTCGTCGACCGCGGAGGTCTTGACCGTCAGCGGGGCGGACGCGTCGGACTCCTGCGGCTTGGTGTCGACCGTCTTCACCGTGAAGGTGTAGGAGGTGTTCGGGGTGAGGCCGGTGACGGTGGCGGAGGTGCCGGTGACCGTCGCGACCTTGGCGGCGCCGTTGTAGACGTTGTAGCCGGATACGCCCTTGTCGTCGGTGCCGGCCTGCCAGGCGAGCGCGACGCTGTTCTCGGTGACGGCCGTCGCGTTAAGGCCGGTCGGCGCGGTCGGCTTGAGGTCGCCCGGGTCGACGACACCGCCCTCGCAGGGGTTGCCGTTCAGTTTGCAGCCGGTCGGCACGATGCCGCCGCCGGGCGCGCCCACGAAACCGGGGCTCACGCTCGCGCCGGCCGCGAGCACGCCGTTCCAGCCCTTGTTGGCCAGGGTGTAGTGCTGGCCGGAGCGGGTGAGGTCGGCGTCCCACGCGGAGCTGATCGTCACTCCCGCGGGCAGGTCGAACTCCAGCTTCCAGCTGGTCAGACCGGCGCTGCCGGCCTTGATCGTGTAGGCGCCCTGGAAACCGCTGCCCCAGTCGCCCTGGCTGACGTAGACGGCGGTGGAGGCGGTGTCCGCGGTGGCGGGCATGGCCGCGGCGAGCGGGGCGAGAAGCGCCGCTGCCGCGAGGAAGGTGGTGAGTCGACGCACGTCGGCTGCTCCTGTCGGCGAAGGCTTCCTACGAGATAAATAGGAAACTTTCCTGTTGATTGCCGTGAACGTAAGCCGTGTGATCTGGCTAACGCAAGAGGTGGACGAGCGCTTAAATCCGGCTTAATGCCCGGCTAAGGTTCGTCGCTCCCCCGTAACGGCCGCCACACACCGCCGGAACCCGCCGCAGTGGCGGCTTGTGCGGTACTGCGCAATGCGCAATAGTGTGGTTCGCAGAAGGGGGGTCCTGATGGACACCACGCAGCTCCTCAAGGGGGTGCTCGACGTCGCCGTGCTCGCGGTCCTCGACCAGGAGGACTCCTACGGGTACGACGTGGTCCGCCGCCTGCGCGAGGCCGGGCTCGCGGACGTCGGGGACGCCTCCGTCTACGGCACGCTCCGCCGGCTGTTCAAGGCGGGCGCGCTCAACTCCTACGTGGTCCCTTCCGAGGAGGGCCCGCACCGCAAGTACTACGGCCTCAACGCCGCAGGCCGCACTCTGCTGGCCGGTTCCCGCAAGGACTGGTCGGCTTTCGCCCGCACGATGGACACCCTCCTGGAGCCCCGATGATCGCGACCCCGGTCTCCGACTACGCCGCCGCCGTCCGCGCCGCGCTCGCCGACGTCCCGGCCACCGACCGCGCCGAACTCCTCGAAGACCTCGAAGACCACCTAGCCGAGATCGCCGCCGACTCCGACACCCCCCTCGAAACCCGCCTAGGCCCCCCAGAGTCCTACGCCGCCGAACTCCGCGCCGCCTACACCGACTCCCCGCCGAAGCACTCGCCGAGGGTCGTGCGCCTGTTCGACCGGTTCGAGAACCGGCTGGCCGACCTCGTCGAGCACCGGATGTTCCAGAGCCCCGCCATCGCGACGGTCCTGCGCGACGCCCGCCCGATGTGGTGGGTGGCCCGCGGCTATCTCGTCGGCTACCTGGCCTGGGAGGCGGCGGACCGCGGGCAAGTCCTCCGGCCGCACGATGTGGTGCAGCTGTTCTTGCTGGTCGCTGCGGTCGCGGCTTCCGTGTGGTTCGGCGCCCGAGCCCGCAGCGCGACGCCCCGGCGCCCGTCGCTCACGATCGCGACCGTCCTCCTCACCGTGGGAGCTCTGTGGGCCGCGATGATCCTGGCGCCGCGGCTCGACAACGGTGACACGTTCTCCCCCATGACGCCGCGCGAGATCCTCGGGCCCAACTGGCGGCTGGGCGAGCTCGACAACCTGTACCCGTACACCAAGGACGGGCAGCCCCTCGACGACGTCCTGATCTACGACCAGTACGGCAAGCCCGTCAAGATCGTCACCAACTGGCCGTTGCGCCTGGCACCCGGCTCGGGCCCCGCCAACTCCTACCCCCACAACCTCTGCCAGCTCGCCGACGCCGCGGAGCCAAGACCCAAACTCATCCCCGAGTGCCCCCTCAAGTCCGGCTCCTCCTTCCCCGCCGTCGCACCCCCTTCCCCACCCACCACCCTCTCCCCAACCCCACCCAAGCCCACCTCGTCCCCCAAATCCCCCTGACCCACCCCAAGATCGCCTCGACCTGCGCCAAACCGACCGTCTAACACGGCCCAACCCGTCCACATGCCACAGGTCGACACGATCAAGCACGCGCGACGCGTCCGCAGGGCCGAACCCGGCAGACGCCCGACGCAGGCGAGCCACCCGACAAGATCGCGTCGAACTACGGCGTGTCGCCCATTTGACGAGGCTCAAACCGTCCACACGCCGCAGGTCGAGGCGATCAAGAACGCGCGGCGCGGATGCAGGGGCGGATCAAGGCGGACGGCCGACGCAGGCGAGCCGCCGGGCAAGATCTCGTCGAACTGCGGCGTGTCGCCCGTTTGACGGGGCTCAAACCGTCCACATGGCACAGGTCGAGGCGATCAAGAACGCGCGGCGTGGGCGCAGGGGTGGATCGGGGCGGACGGCCGGCGTGGGTGAGCCGCCGGGCAAGATCGCGTCGAGGTGCGGCGTGTGGACCGTTTGGCGGGGGGCGAACGGTCCACATGGCGCAGGTCGAGGCGATCAAGGAGGTGGGGG
>NZ_BAAGZI010000217.1:0-9760 GCF_054778695.1 Actinocorallia lasiicapitis | reverse complement strand
AGCGGAGCCTGTCGCGCGGGACCGTGCGCGGTGCGCTCACCCGCAGCAGATAGCCGTCGCGGTTGAGGGCGTACTCGTGGGCGTCGGGGGCGACCCGGTAGAAGCCGGTGCCCGCGCGGACGCACCGGACGAGGCCGGTCGCGCCGGGGATCGGCAGCAGCGGGCACTGCGGCGCGGTCAGGGTGCGGTGCTGGACGGTCAGCCGCGCCGTCACCGTGCCGACCTGGTAGGCGGCCTGGTAGCCGCCGCCGAGCGCGGGCCCGGCGCCGTTCGGCGGCCCGTCCGCCTCCAGCACGTAGACGAGATCCGTGCCGACGCCCAGATGGCCCGCCCTGGTGTCCAGGTCGGCCTGCGACGGCCGCTCCGGCGCGCCGCACCCGGCGACCACGACGACGATCGGCACCCAGACGACGGCCTTGCGCATACCGCCTAGCGTTCCACACCTTTCGCCCGCTTCGGGGCGAGCGCGTAACTGGCCGAGATCGCTCCGTCGACGACCAGGACGAGGGTCCACATCCCGATGATCCCGCGCAGCGCCGCGGTCCGCTCGGCGTCGCCGACGTA
Source organism: Actinocorallia lasiicapitis (assembly GCF_054778695.1). Taxonomy (NCBI): domain Bacteria; kingdom Bacillati; phylum Actinomycetota; class Actinomycetes; order Streptosporangiales; family Thermomonosporaceae; genus Actinocorallia; species Actinocorallia lasiicapitis. The sequence continues at coordinate 9,196 of NZ_BAAGZI010000217.1, read as the reverse complement.
CCAGACGGCCAGGGCGAGCAGCCCGCAGCCGACCGCCCAGGCGAGCAGATGGCGGGCCCACTGCCCCGCCTCGTAGACCGCCCGCGCCCGGCCGTGCTTCGGCCTGGCGGCGGGCCTGGGCGCGCCGTCGAACCTGTGCGCGGCCCACCCGTCCATCCGCCGGTCGATCTGGTGCCCGAACCCCGCCGACACCCCGAGGTAGACGGCGGCCAGCCCGTGCGCCACCCCGATCTCGCCGCCGTCGCGCAGATCGGCCGCGGTGACGGCCAGCAGCACGACGTCCACCACCGGCACCAGGAGCAGCAGCGCCCCGCCGAGCCGGGCGTTGCGCAGTCCGTACCGGACGAGCAGGCCGAGCGCGAGCACCAGCCAGAAGCCGATCTCGCAGGCCACGATCACCGCCACCAGCATGACTCCCCCTTTTTAACACGGTCGTATCACCAACAAAATAACACAGCCGTGCTAGAAAGGACATGTGCCGAAAGTGGTCGATCATGAAACCCGCCGTCGCGAACTCGCCCAGGCGCTCTGGCGCGTCGTCCGGCGCGACGGGGTGGACGCGGTGTCCGTGCGGAGCGTCGCCGCCGAGGCCGGCTGGTCGCCCGGCGCGCTGCGCCACTACTTCCCCGACCAGCGCGAACTGATCGCGGCCGCGATGCGGCTGGTCACCGAGCAGGTCACCGCCCGGATCGGGGCGCTGGACCCCGAAGGCACCCGGGTGGAGAAGGCGCTCGCCTACTTCGAGCAGCTCCTGCCGCTGGACCGGGCACGGCGCACCGAGGCGGAGGTGTGGTTCAGCTTCGTCACCCGGGCACGGCTCGATCCGGAGCTGGCGGCGCTGACCGCGTCCGTCCACGCCGAGCTCCGCGCGTTCATCGCCTCGATCATCACCCAGCTCGAGATCCAGGACCCGACGGCCGCGCCCCGCACGCACGCGCTGATCGACGGGCTCTGCCTCCACCTTCTGCTCTACCCGGAGGCGGTCACCCCGCAGGACGCGCGCGCCCAGCTCCGCGCGGCGCTCACCGCGCTCGTCCGCTGATCACAGCAGGTGCGCGCTGCGCAGGTCGAGACGGCGCAGGACCTTGTCGGCGGCCTCGGGGTCGACACCGGGCTGGGCACGGGCGTCGAGGATCTCGCGCCGCGACGCGGCCAGCATCTCGGCCTCGACCCGGCTCTTGATCGCCACATGGCTGCGGCGCTGGTCGTAGCCCTCGACCAGGTCCTCGGGGACCACGTCGCACAGCTCGCTGACGAGCAGCCGCTGGGTCAGCCGGAGCTTCTGGACCACGTCGGACGGCAGATCCTCCTCGGCGTCCAGCTCGCGGAGCCGGCGCAGCGCGGCGCGGGAGGCGCGGAAGGCCAGATCGCGGATCTCCTGCTCCTCGCCGTCGTCCCCGACCCCGATCTTGAGGACCTTGACCAGCCACGGCAGGGTCAGCCCGGGGATCACCATCGTCACCAGGATGACGGCGAACGCGATGAACTTCAGCTGCTTCGCGTGCGGGGTCTCGGCGGGCAGCGCCAAGGCCAGGGCCAGGGTGGCCAGACCGCGCATCCCGCAGAACGACAGGATGAAGTCCTCCCGCCAGTCGACCGGCATCCCCTCGAGCTTGTCGCCGTGGCGGAAGCGCAGCCAGGCGTTGATCGTGAACAGCCAGACGAACCGCAGCGCGACGATCACCGCGCAGACCACGGCCGCGTGCACCGCCCAGGTGCCCAGCTCACCGTGTTTCGGCAGCACCTGGCGGAGCTGGAGCCCGATCAGCCCGAACGCCAGACCGGTGATCAGCAGTTCGATGGTCTCCCAGAACGCGGTGCCGGTGAGCCGGTCGCTGACGCCCGACTCGTCGTCGCTGGTCTGGCCGAGGTAGAGGCTGCCGGCCAGGACCGCGATGACGCCCGAGGCGTGCACGACGTCGGCCAGCAGGTAGACGGCGAACGGGAAGACCAGGGTGAGGGCGTTGCGGGCGTCGGTGGTGTCCATGTGCTGCTGCACCCAGTTGGCGGCCCAGCCGAGCCCCAGCCCCAGCGCGACCGCCGCCACGACCTCCCAGACGAACAGCAGGACGCCTTCGACCGCCGAGTAGTGGCCGCCGCCGGTGATCGCCGACACCGCCACCGCGTAGATCACCAGGGCGGTCGCGTCGTTGCAGAGCCCTTCGGTCTGCAGGATCGTGACCAGCCGCCGGGGCAGCCCGATGGGTCCGGCGACGGCCTCGGCGGCGACCGGGTCGGGCGGGGCGACCGCGCTGCCCAGCGCGATGGCCGCCGCCACGGTCAGCCCGGTGATCATCATCAGGGTGACGCCCGCCACCGCCGCGACGGTCGCGATCACCAGGAACAGCGCCATCCCGACGATGGTGCGCCTGCGCGCCTGGATCATCCGCCAGGACGTGCGCTGCGCCGCCGCGTAGATCAGCGGCGGGAGGAACAGCGGCAGGATCAGGTCCGGCGAGATCGTGACCTCCGGGATGCCCGGCAGCAGCGCCAGCACCAGCCCGAACAGGGTCACCAGCACCGGATAGGGCCTTCTGATCTTCTCCCCCACACCGACCAGCAGCACCGTGGCCAGCATCAGGATGACGATCAGCCCGAAGGAGATCAGCTCGTGTTCCACACCGCGCATTCTGCCAACGTTCGAGCGCCCGGACGGGCTGCGGCGTGCGTGGTTCCCGGGACAATTTCATTCGAACGCGTGTACGGTGACGACCGAGACGGAGCCGCTGGGGACTTTTCTGTCAGTGCCCGTCGTTAGCCTGGTTCTGGGCCGCCGTCCGCTGCGGGCCCGTCACCGATCCAACTCGTGGGGATACACACCGTGCACAATCGACCCGGGCATGATCGTCTCGTCGTCCGCGGGGCGCGCGAGCACAATCTGAAGGACGTGTCGCTCGACCTTCCGCGCGACTCCCTGATCGTGTTCACCGGCCTGTCCGGGTCCGGCAAGTCCAGCCTGGCCTTCGACACCATCTTCGCCGAGGGGCAGCGCCGGTACGTCGAGTCGCTGTCGGCGTACGCCCGGCAGTTCCTCGGCCAGATGGACAAGCCGAACGTCGACTTCATCGAGGGCCTATCGCCCGCGGTCTCGATCGACCAGAAGTCGACCTCGAAGAACCCGCGCTCGACGGTCGGCACGATCACCGAGGTCTACGACTACCTGCGGCTGCTGTACGCCAGGATCGGCAAGCCGCACTGCCCCGAGTGCGGGCGCACCATCTCCAAGCAGACCCCGCAGCAGATCGTCGACCGGGTGCTGGAGCTACCCGAGGGCACCCGCTTCCAGGTGCTGGCGCCGGTGATCCGCGGCCGCAAGGGCGAGTATCTGGAGCTGTTCCGCGAGCTCCAGACCAAGGGCTTCTCCCGCGCGCTCGTCGACGGCGTGGTGATCAGGCTGGACGAGCCGCCGATGCTGAAGAAGCAGGAGAAGCACGACATCGCCGTGATCGTCGACCGGCTCGCGGTGAAGGACTCCGCGCGACGCCGGCTCGCCGACTCCGTCGAGACCGCGCTCGGGCTGGCGGCCGGCACCCTCGTCCTGGACTTCGTCGACCTCCCCGAAGACGATCCGGGCCGCGAGCGGATGTACTCCGAGCATCTGTACTGCCCGTACGACGACCTGTCGTTCGAGGAACTGGAGCCGCGGTCCTTCTCCTTCAACTCCCCCTACGGCGCCTGCCCCGACTGCACGGGCCTCGGCACCCGGATGGAGGTCGACGCGGAACTGGTCGTCTCCGACGAGGAGCTGTCGCTGGAGGAAGGCGTCATCGGGCCGTGGTCGGGCGGCCACGCCAGCGAGTACTTCGGCCGGCTGCTCCAGGCGCTCGGCGAGGCGATGGGCTTCGCGATGGACGAGCCGTGGCGGAAGATCCCCGCCAAGGCCCGCAAGGCGATCCTGCACGGCCACGACACCCAGGTGCACGTCTCCTACGCCAACCGGTACGGGCGCAAACGCTCCTACTACACGGAGTACGAGGGCGTCATCCCGTGGATCCAGCGGCGGCACGGCGAGGCCGAGTCGGACGCGACGCGTGAGCGCTTCGAGGGCTACATGCGCGAGATCCCCTGCCCCACCTGCAAGGGCGCGCGGCTCAAGCCCCTCATCCTCAACGTCAAGATCGACGGCCGGTCGATCGCCGAGATCGCCGCGCTGCCGATCGGCGAGTGCGCCGAGTTCCTGCGCGGCATGGTCCTCAACGACCGCGACATGCACATCGCCGAACAGGTCCTGAAGGAGGTCAACGCCCGGCTGGGGTTCCTGCTGGACGTCGGGCTCGACTATCTGACCCTCGACCGGGCGTCGGCGACTCTGGCCGGCGGTGAGGCGCAGCGGATCAGGCTCGCCACCCAGATCGGCTCCGGGCTGGTCGGCGTGCTGTACGTCCTGGACGAGCCGTCGATCGGCCTGCACCAGCGCGACAACTCCCGGCTGCTGGAGACCCTGCTGCGGCTGCGCGACATCGGCAACACCCTGATCGTCGTCGAGCACGACGAGGACACCATCCGGGCGGCCGACTGGGTCGTCGACATCGGCCCGGGCGCCGGCGAGCACGGCGGCCAGGTCGTCGTGTCCGGCACCGTCGAGGACCTGCTGACGTCGGAACGGTCGCTGACCGGGCAGTACGTGTCCGGGCGGCGGCAGATCGAGGTGCCCGCGATGCGGCGGCCCCGCACCAAGGGACGGGAGATCGTCGTCAAGGGGGCGTCGGAGCACAACCTGCAGAACGTGGACGTCGCGTTCCCGCTCGGGGTGTTCACGGCCGTCACCGGGGTGTCGGGGTCCGGCAAGTCGACCCTGGTCAACGACATCCTCTACAACTCGCTCGCCAAGCATCTGCACCACGCGAAGTCGGTGCCCGGCAAGCACAAGCGGATCACCGGGCTCGACCAGCTCGACAAGGTCGTGCACGTCGACCAGTCGCCGATCGGCCGCACCCCGCGCTCCAACCCGGCCACCTACACGGGCGTCTTCGACCACATCAGGAAGCTGTTCGCGGCCACCACCGAGGCGAAGGTCCGCGGCTACCAGCCGGGCCGCTTCTCCTTCAACATCAAGGGCGGCCGCTGCGAGAACTGCGCGGGCGACGGCACCATCAAGATCGAGATGAACTTCCTGCCGGACGTGTACGTGCCGTGCGAGGTCTGCCACGGCGCCCGGTACAACCGCGAGACCCTCGAGGTGCACTACAAGGGCAAGACCATCGCCGACGTCCTCGACATGCCGATCGAGGAGGCCACCGAGTTCTTCGAGCCGATCACCGCGATCCACCGGCATCTGAAGACCCTCAACGACGTCGGGCTCGGTTATGTCCGGCTGGGCCAGTCCGCGCCGACCCTGTCGGGCGGCGAGGCCCAGCGCGTCAAGCTGGCCTCCGAGCTTCAGCGGCGCTCGACCGGGCGCACCATCTACGTCCTGGACGAGCCGACCACGGGCCTGCACTTCGAGGACATCCGCAAACTCCTGGGCGTCCTCAACGGCCTGGTCGACAAGGGCAACACCGTCCTGGTCATCGAGCACAACCTGGACGTCATCAAGACCGCCGACTGGATCGTCGACATGGGCCCCGAAGGCGGTTCGCGCGGCGGCACCGTCGTCGCGGTCGGCACCCCCGAACAGATCGCCCAGGTGCCCGAAAGCCACACCGGGCAGTACCTCTCCAAGATCCTCAACTGACCTGACGCCCCGAGGCCCCCGAGCGACGCGCCGGGGGCCTCCTCGCGTCAGAAGAGGGGTTCGGGGAGGAGCCCTTCGAGGGCCAGGAGGTGGCGTTTGGTGGTGAGGCCGCCGCCGAAGCCGCCCAGTTCGCCGCTGGAGTTGACGACCCGGTGGCAGGGGACGATCACCGGGAGCGGGTTGGACGCCATCGCGACGCCCACCGCGCGCGACGCGTCGGGCTCCCCCGACCAGGTGGCCAGATCGCCGTAGGAAGTCGTCTGGCCGTAGGGGACGCGCTCGTGGAGGAGTGTGAGGATCCGCAGGTTGAACCCGTGGGACAGCCGCCAGTCGAAGGGCAGATCGAACTCCTTCAGATCGCCGGCGAAGTAGGCGGAGAACTGGGCGATCGCCTCGCAGAGGCCGCCGCGGACGGGACGCAGGCCCGTCCGCTCGCCGAGCCGCTGCACGCGCAGCTCGGCGTCATGAGCGTGGAAATGCACGTTGACCAGGCCGTTGTCGGTCTCCGCGAGCAGCAGCGGGCCGATCGGCGTCTGGAGGACCGTCCAGCCGAAGGTGTCCATGACCCCAGCGTAGGAGGGCCCACCGACAGTTTCCGGCGGGAACCGGACGTCGAGCCTCCCGCGGGGCGTCAGCCGAGCCAGCGCTGGATGCCCGCGATCCGCCGCCGGCACTCCTCCGCCCGCAGATGGTCGCCGAGCGCCGCGTGGGAGTCCGACTGGGCGCGGAGCGCGGCGATCTGACCGCGGTGGTCTCCCATCTCGGCCCGCACCTCCAGCTCGGTCTCGAAATGGGCGACGGCCTGCTCGTGGCGTTCCTGCCGCTGGCAGACCAGGCCGAGGGTGTGGTTGGCGGACGACCGGTTGCGGCGGTCACCCAGCTCCGTCGCGATCGCCAGGGCCCGTTCGGAGCAGCGGCGGGCGTCGGCGAGCCGGCCGAGCAGCACATAGGTGTCGCCGAGGTTGACGCGGGCGGTGGCGATGCCCTGCCGGTCCCCCACCTCCTCCATGATCTTCAGTGCGTGCAGGGAGGTCTCGGCGGCCTCCCGGGGACGTCCGGTGCGGCGCTGGATCAGGGCGAGGGTGTCCATTCCGGTGCCCAGGCCGATCCGGTCGTCGATGTCGCCGCGGATCCGCAACGACACCTCGATCGCCTGCTCGGCCTCCTCGTGCAGCTCCAGCCGCAGATAGGTGCGAGCGAGGCTGCCGAGCGCGGCGGCCTCGCCTTCGCGCGCGCCGAGCTCCTGGAACAGGGCCAGCGCCTCCAGCCCGAGCAGAACGGCCTCGCGGACCCGTCCGAGCCGACGTTCGAGCTTGCCCAGATAGTCCAGATCGTGCGCCTCCCCTGCGAGATCGCCGACCAGCCGCCGGATCTCCAGCGACCGGCGCAGGTTCTCGCGCGCCTCCGGGTACCGGCCGAGCGAGTAGTAGGCGGCGCCGAACAGGGCGGTGGCCTCGGCCTCCGCCGACCGGTGCTGGATGGCGCGGACCACACGCAGCGCGTCGGCGCAGTGCGTGACGGCCTCGGCGTACCTGGCCTCGCTGATGCAGACCCTGGCCAGGATCACCAGCGCCTCGCCCTCACCGTCGCGGGCGCCGACCGAACGGTAGATGCCCAGGGCGAGCCCGGCGTCCCTGCGGGCCATGTCGCCGTTGCCGAGCTGCTGGTGGATCCGGGCCAGCTCGCTGCGGGCGTCGGCCTCGCCGTGCCGGTGCTCCAGCTCCTGCCGCACCTCCAGGGCCTCGAGCGCGAAGACCATCGCCCGCTGGAAACCGCCCCGGTGCCGGTGCACCCGCGCCAGGGTGAGCAGGGTCTCGGCCTGGCCGCGCCGGTCCAGGAGCGCCTGCCGCAGCTCCAGCGCGTGGGTGGCGTAGGCGTAGGCGCTGTCGTACTTGCCGAGCCGCAGATGGCTCTGGGCGAGGACATCCAGGGCGCGCGCCTCACCGCCCGGCTCGTCGAGGGCCCGGTGCAGGTCTCTGGCCTCCTCCGCGTGCTCGATCGCGACGCTCTGCCGGCCCAGCATCACGTACACCGCGGCCAGCGTGTCCAGGACGGACGCCTCACCCGACCGGTCGCCGAGCGCCTTGAACCCGCGCCGCGCGTCCTCGCCGTAGCCGATGGCCCGCACACAGCGCCCCAGCTCCAGATGCGCGACGGACAGATGGTGCAGCATGACGGCCGCTGCGCCCCAGTCCGAAACGGTCTGCGCCGACGACAGCCCGATCCGGTGCACGGTGATCGTGTCCTCGCTGTACCGGCGGAACTCCAGGAAGTCGTAGAGCGCCGCGGCCAGCGCGTGGGCCGTGCGGTGCAGGCCGAGCCGCGCCGACTGGCGGACCGAGGAGACCAGGCAGCGGCGTTCGGCCTCGAACCACGCGAACGCCTGCGCACGGCCGTCGCCGGTGAGGGCGCGTCCCTCCTGCGTCGCCTCACCGAGATAGAACGACAGCAGCCGGCGCTGGGCGTTCTGACGGTCGTTCTCGGCGTCCTCGAGCAGGCCGAGGTCGCGGGAGAAGTCACGGAGCAGATCGTGCAGCCGGTACCGGCCCGGCACCGGCTCGACGACCAGGAACGCCTCGCGCAGCTCGTCGATCCTGGTGCGGGCCGTCGGGGCGTCGCAGCCGAGCAGCGCGCCGACCGCGGGAAGCGCGAAATCGGGGCCGACCATCAGGCCGAGCCGCCGGAACGCCCCCCTGACCTCGGGGTCGAGCCCCTGGTAGGACACTTCGAAAGCACCGCGCAGCGCGCCGTGCGAGTCGTCGGTGGGCGCGAACGCCAGCAGGCCGTCACGGCCTGAGAGCTGCCGGACGGTCTCGGCGATGGAGTCCTGGCCCGCCGCGATCCGCGCCGCCGCGATCCGCAGCGCCAGCGGCAGATAGGCGCACTCCCTGGCCAGCTCCTCGGCCGCCTTGCGCTCCGACTCCACCCGCCCGTCGCCGACGACCGAAGCGACCAGCTCGACCGCCTCGTCCGGGTGCATCTCACCGAGCTCCAGCGTGGTCACCCCGTCCACACCGCGCATCCGCTGCTGCGACGTGACCAGCACGAGGCCGCCGGGATCGACCGGGACGAGCGGCCTGATCTGCTCGTACTCCCCGGACGCGTTGTCCAGGACCAGCAGCACCCGGCCACCGGACGTCAGGGAACGGTAGAGCGCGACCAGCTCGTCCTCACCCGTCGGGACCTGCTCGCCGGGCACGCCCAGCGAGCGCAGCACCTGGCCGAGCGCCTCGACCGGGGTGGACGCCTTGGCCGGGCCGCGCAGATCGACGAAGATCCGGCCGTCGGGAAAGCCGTCGCCGACGAGATGCGCCCACTGCACCGCCAGCGCTGTCTTCCCCACCCCCGCCATCCCCTGCACCACGATCACGCGAGGCTTGTCGGCCTGGAGCAGCGAAAGCCTGGTCAGCTCGGCACGCCGTCCGGTGAAATGCTCGGGCGGGCCCGGCAGCCGGGCGTCGGAGCGGCGGAGCGTCACCGGCGGCCGGACCGCCAGCCGCACACCGCCCCCAGCACTCCGGC
>NZ_BAAGZI010000216.1:0-9769 GCF_054778695.1 Actinocorallia lasiicapitis | reverse complement strand
GGTCTCCTGGGTCGCGACGCTCTGCCTGCTGGCCCAGGCCGTGCTGAACCTGGGCCGGCGGCGCGTAATCGGGTGCGGCCTGGGCAGACCTCGGGGCGGAGGTCCCGTGAACTCGCTACGCTCGCTCACCGCCGTCCTGCTGCTGTTCGCCGCCGCGTGCTCCGCGAGCTCGGAGACACCGAGCTCGGCGGAGTCGGGGCTGCCCAGCCCCGTCCCCGCGACGGGCGCCGGTTCGCAGGCCCCACCCGTCGCGACTCCGTCCGCGGCGCCGGCCGGCGCGATGCTGCCGTCGGGGTACCGCCCGCTCTGGCCGTTCGCCTCACTCCGCGAGGCCGAGCGCTGGCAGCGCTCCTACCGCGAGGGCGGCCACTCTCCCTGGCATCTGGACGCCGCTGAGACGGCCCTCCAGTTCACCACCGGCTATCTGGGACTCCCAGGCATCGACCGAACGACAAACCGCCGTATCGCCCCCACAGAGGCGCATATCGGCGTCGGTTTCAAAGCCGACGCCCACCCCTCGACGGCCGCGATCATCCACCTCTTCCGCGTCGGCTCGGGACCCGACGCCCCCTGGGAGGTAGTCGGCACCGACGACACCACCTTCACCCTCACCACCCCCGCCTACGGCGCCGCGGTGAACTCCCCGCTCCGCGCGGCCGGCCGCATCTCAGGCGTCGACGAGAGCATCCAGCTCCGCCTCCGCTCCCTCACCCGCCCGACCCCTTTGGGCACCTCTTGCTGCCTCCCCGCCGGCGGCCAGAACACCCCCTGGTCCTACCGCCTCACCTTCACCAAATCCCCAGGCACCCACACCCTCGTAGCCTGGACCGGCGGCCACCTCACCGAAGTAGAACGCTTCACCATCACCGCCCTCCACACCCCCTAACCCCCGCCCCGCCCGGCGACGGTCTTGATCGCGTCGACCTGCGGCAGTTCGACACGATCAAGCCCCGCGATCAGCCGTACGCGATCAAAGACTCCCGCGCTCCCGGACGTCGCGAAGATCGCGTCGAGCTGTGGCATGTCGACCGTTTGACGCCCGCGAAGCGTCGACACGCCGCAGTTCGACACGATCAAGGCCCGCGATCAGGTGTACGCGATCAAAGGCTCCGCGCTCCTGGACGTCCCGGAGATCGCGTCGAGCTGCGGCATGTCGACGGTTTGGTGGGTTTCCGTCGGTCGAGGGGATCTTGTTAGGCGAGGCCGGCGCGGCGGAGGGCGTCGGCTAGGGCGCCGGAGGCCGGGGGGTCGTTGCGGCGCTGGTTCTGTTTGGGGGCGTTGCCGCGGCCGCCGAGGGTGCCGCCGCCGTCGTTGGCGGGGGAGCGGTCGTTGCGGTTGGGCTGGCGGGGCGGGCGGGAGTCGGTGTCGAGGCGGAGCGTCAGCGAGACGCGCTTGCGCTGGAGGTCGACCTCCAGGACCTTGACGCGGACCACGTCGCCCGGCTTCACGACCTCGCGCGGATCCGACACGAACGTGTTGGAGAGCTGGCTGACGTGCGCGAGCCCGTCCTGGTGGACCCCGATGTCGATGAACGCCCCGAACGCCGCGACATTGGTGACGACGCCTTCGAGCAGCATCCCCGGCTGAAGGTCCGTCAGCTTCTCGACGCCCTCCTTGAACGCGGCCGTCTTGAACGCGGGACGCGGGTCACGGCCCGGCTTCTCCAGCTCGGCGAGGATGTCGGTGACGGTCGGCAGCCCGAACTTGTCGTCCACGAACTCCTGCGGCCTGAGGGCCTTCAGCGCCTGGCTGCCGATCAGCGACTTGAGGTCGGTGGCGGTCGTGTCGAGGATCCGGCGGACCACCGGGTAGGCCTCGGGGTGCACGGCGGACGCGTCGAGCGGGTCGTCGCCGCCGGGGATCCGCAGGAAGCCCGCGCACTGCTCGAACGCCTTCGGGCCGAGCCGCGCCACGTCCTTGAGCGCGCGCCTGGTCCGGAACGGCCCGTTGGCGTCGCGGTGCGACACGATCGACTCGGCGAGCCCGGGACCGATGCCCGACACCCGGGTGAGCAGCGGCACCGACGCGGTGTTCACGTCCACGCCGACCCCGTTCACACAGTCCTCGACCACGGCGTCGAGGGAGCGCGACAGCTTCACCTCCGACAGGTCGTGCTGGTACTGCCCGACCCCGATCGACTTGGGGTCGATCTTCACGAGCTCGGCGAGGGGGTCCTGGAGCCGTCGCGCGATCGAGACGGCGCCGCGCAGCGACACGTCCATCCCGGGCAGTTCCTGTGCCGCGAACGCGGACGCCGAGTACACCGACGCCCCCGCCTCCGACACCATGATCTTGGTGATGCCCGGCATCAGCTTGGCCAGCTCACCGGCCAGCTTGTCGGTCTCGCGCGAGGCCGTCCCGTTCCCGATCGAGACCAGTTCGACCCCGTGCTCCTTGACGAGTTTCGCCAGCACGGCCAGCGACGCGTCCCACTGCCGCTTCGGCTCGTGCGGGTAGATGACGTCGGTCGCGACGACCTTGCCGGTGGAGTCCACGACCGCGACCTTGACGCCGGTCCGCAGCCCGGGGTCGAGCCCCATCGTGGCGCGGGTGCCGGCGGGCGCGGCGAGCAGCAGGTCGCGCAGGTTGGCGGCGAACACCCGGACGCCTTCGTCCTCGGCGGCCTGCCACAGCCTGGTTCGCAGGTCGATGCCGAGGTGCACGAGGATCCGGGTGCGCCACGCCCACCGGACGGTGTCGGCCAGCCACTTGTCGGCGGGACGCCCCCGGTCGTTGACGCCGAACTTGCGGGCGATGGCCAGCTCGAACGTGCTGGGCCCGCTCTCGGCCGGCTCCTCCGGCTCCAGGACGAGATCGAGGATCTCCTCCTTCTCGCCGCGGAACAGCGCGAGGATCCGGTGCGACGGCAGCTTCGCGAACGGCTCGTCGAAGGTGAAGTAGTCGGAGAACTTGGCGCCCGCCTCCTCCTTGCCCTCCCGGACCTTGGAGATCAGCTTGCCGCGCGTCCACATCCGTTCGCGGAGCTCGCCGATGAGGTCGCCGTCCTCGCCGAACTTCTCGACGAGGATCGAGCGGGCGCCGTCGAGGGCGGCGGCGGTGTCGGCGACGTTCTCGCCGAGGTACTGGGCGGCGAGGGCCTGCGGGTCCTGCGCGGGGTCGGCGAGCAGGGTCTCGGCGAGCGGTTCGAGCCCGTTCTCGCGGGCGATCTGCGCTTTGGTGCGCCGTTTGGGCTTGTAGGGAAGGTAGAGGTCCTCGAGCCTGGCCTTGGAGTCGGCTTCGAGGAGCTGGGCGCGGAGCTCGTCGGTCAGCTTGCCCTGGCTTTCGACGGACTCGAGGACCGCCGCGCGGCGGTCCTCGAGCTCACGCAGGTAGCGCAGCCGCTCATCGAGGGTGCGGAGCTGGGTGTCGTCCAGCGAGCCGGTGACCTCTTTGCGGTACCGGGCGATGAACGGGACCGTCGAGCCGCCGTCGAGCAGGTCGACGGTCACCTCCACCTGCCGCTCGCGCACTCCGAGCTCGTCCGCGATACGCCGGTGAATCGTGGCCTTGCTGTGCTGCACGCTCAAATCCTTCTCCCCTGGGTGTAGGCGAGCATTCTCCCGCCTCGGCACCCCGGTTGTCAGATCGAACCGCGCGAGTCGGTCCCGAGCAGGGGTGCGGTGACGGCCAGCAGGACGAAGAAGACGACGAAGAAGATCATGATCACTCCCTGGATCAGACGTGCTGTTTTTCGAGCCACTTTCATTCAGCCATGCCAGTGGCTTGCCTGTTAAGAGCCAATAAGGCAAAGTGGCTCTTATGAGCGAAACGCGGTACGTCAGTGGCCTTCAAGTGGCCAGGCTCCTCGGCGAGATCCCGCAGGAGCGGCCCGTCTACGCGGCGCTCGCGCGCGGGCTGCGCGGCCTGATCCAGGACGGCAAGGTGCCGCTGCGCGTCCGGCTGCCCGCCGAACGGGATCTGGCCGCCGCGCTGAGCGTGAGCAGGACCACCGTCACCGCCGCCTACGACGCCCTGCGCGAGGACGGCTTCATCGCCAGCCGCCAGGGCGCCGGAAGCTGGACCGCGCTGCCGCTCGCCCCGCCCGCGCTCGGCGGATCGTCCCGGTTCACCGCGATGCACGGCTCGGTCGAGGGCATCATCGACCTGGGCTGCGCCGCGCCCTCCGCACCGGAGGTCTTCGCCGAGTGCGTCGAGGCCGCCGTCCGCGAGCTGCCCCGCTACAGCCGCGGCGCCGGCTACGAGCCCGGCGGGATCATGCCGCTGCGCGAGGCCGTCGCCGACCGCTACACCCGTCGTGGCCTGCCCACCAGGCCGGAGGAGATCGTCATCACCACCGGCGCGATGCAGGCGTCCGCCCTGCTGTTCCGCGCCCTGGCCAACCGCGGCGACTCCGTCATGGTCGAGCGCCCCACCTACCCGCACGCGCTCGGCGCGCTGCGCGACCGGGGTGTGCGGCTGGTCCCCGTCGGCCTGCAGGACGGCTGGGACGTCGAGCTGATGGCCGCCGGGATGCGCCAGGCCGCCGTCCGCTTCGCCTATCTCATCCCCGACTTCCACAACCCGACCGGCTATCTGATGTCCGAGGAGGACAGGGAGGGCGTGGTCGCCGCGGCCCGCTCCGCCCAGGCCCAGATCGTCGCCGACGAGACCTGCGCCGAGCTGGAGTTCGACGTGCCGCCCGTCCGGCCGATGGCCTGCTTCGACTCCGGCGGCCGGGTGATCTCCGTGGGGTCGGCGTCCAAGCTGTTCTGGGGCGGCCTGCGCGTCGGCTGGATCCGCACGACCATTCCGCAGGCCAATCGGCTGGCATTGGCCCGCGAACCGATGGACATCGGCACCGCGATCCTCGACCAGCTCATCACCATCGAGCTGTTCCGCCGGGTCGACGAGGTCCGCGCCGAACGCTCGAGCCAGCTCCGCGCCGGCCGCGACGCCCTGATCGGCGCGCTCCGCGACCGGCTGCCCGACTGGTCCTTCTCCGTGCCGGCCGGCGGCATGTCGATGTGGGTGCGGGCGCTGGGGCCCCTGGCCGTCCACATGTCGGAGACGGCGCTGCGGCGCGGCGTCCGGTTCGTCCCCGGGCCGGTGTTCGGGGTGGACGGCGTGCTGGAGGACTGCTTCCGGCTGCCGTTCGTCCTCCCGCCCGACGTCCTGGTCGAGGCCGTCGACCGGCTAGCCCTGGCCTACGCCGACCTCGAGCACTCACCCCTCGCCAGGCCCATGCCCGCCTACGTCTGACCCGGTACGGGCCTGCCGCCGCACGGCGGTACCGTTGTCGGTCGGGAGGGATGTGCAATGGTGGGCTGGCTGGCCGGGCTGCTGATCGCCCTGGCGCTCGGGGTCGCCGCGTGGTGCCTGGTGGAGTATCTGCGCAAGCGGCCGATCCAGCGGGCGCACGTGATCGGCATGGCCGTCGTCGAAGCGGGGCTGCTCGCGCAGGTCGTCACGGCGTTCGTGCTGCTCGCGCGTGGTGAGCAGCCCGCGGAGAAGGCCACCTTCATCGGCTATCTCCTCGGCTCCCTGGTCGTCCTGCCCGTCGGGGCCTTCCTCGGCCTGGGCGAGCGCAGCAAATGGGGTTCGGCGGCGGCGGCCCTCGCCTGCCTGACGGTCCCCGTCGTCATCCTTCGTATGCAGGACCTGTGGAATGGCATCTGAACTGTCCTCCGGCCCCGGCCGGGCCCTCGTGGCCACCTACGCGATCTTCACTCTGGCGGCGGGCGCGCGCTCGGCCGTCCAGCTCGTCACCAAGTTCGGCGACGCCCCGATCGCCTACCTGCTGTCCGCGGTCGCCGCCGTGGTCTACCTGCTCGCCACGGTCGCCCTCTGGACGTCACGGCGCGGGCTCGCGCTGACCGCGATCGGCGTCGAGCTGGCGGGGGTGCTCGGGATCGGGCTGTTCAGCGTCCTGGTGCCGGGGGAGTTCCCCGAGCCCACCGTCTGGTCGGACTTCGGCTCGGGTTACGGTTTCGTGCCGCTCGTCCTGCCGATTCTTGGGCTGCTCTGGCTGCGCCGCAGCGGAGTGGCGGAAGCACGCCCCGTGGAGTAGCCGCTACCTTCGGTCACGATGATCGACTGGTTTCAGCACACCATCGTGGACACGAACCGGCTGCGCCTCTTCTGCTTCTTCGTGTTCTTCATCCTCACGTTCCTGTTCATCAGGTTCAGCGTCAGGATGATCAGGGCCGAGGTGAAATGGTGGCCCGGCAATGTGACGCCCGGCGGCGTCCACATCCACCATGTGGTGTTCGGCCTGGTCTTCATGTGCGTCGGCGGGGTCGCCGGCCTGTCCGTGCAGGACCCGAACAACGGCTGGGCCGCCGCCACCGCCTCATTGTTCGGAATCGGCACGGCGCTGGTGCTCGACGAGTTCGCGCTGGTGCTCCGGCTGGAGGACGTCTACTGGCAGGAAGAAGGCCGGATCTCCGTCGACGTCGTGTTCATCGCCGTCGCCCTGACCGGTCTCGCGCTGCTCGGCCTCTCCCCGCTCGGCCTGTCCGATCCGGAGTCGACCGGCGAGGACACCCCGCTGGGACTGGCCCTCTACCTGGTCTTCGCGCTGGTGCTGTCGATCATTTGTATGCTCAAGGGGAAGGTCTGGGCGGGTCTGCTCGGCCTCTACTTCGGCATCTTCTCGATCGTCGGCGCCATCCGGCTGGCCCGGCCCGCCTCGCCGTGGGCGCGTCACCGCTACCCCGAGGACTCCAAGAAGATGGCCAGGTCGATGGCGCGGGAGAAGCGCTGGCGGCAGAAGCTCACCCGCTTCAAGCACTGGTCGCAGGACCTGATCGCCGGGCGTCCCGACGGGCGGTGAGGCCCCCGCGCAGGGGGCCTCGACTCCGTTCCGCGACGGACGTCAGCCGCCGGCCTTCCGGCGGAAGGTGCGCTTCCCGCCGGCCTGGGCGTGCGTTCCATGGATCTTGGAACCGCCCTTGCCGCCGCCGACCCCGCCCTGGCCGCCGTTCTTCTTGCGCTCCAGCGCCTCGCGGAACTGCCGCTTCGCCGCCTCCTCCGGGGTCTCCTCGACCTCGGTCTCATCGGTGATCTGTTCGTCCTGCTCGTGATCAGACATGTGCCCAGCTTGCCATGTCACCGGCCGTGATCTCGACCTGTACGCTGCTGAGCATGGTTGACGGTGGAGCCGGTCTGGGCCTCGAGAAGGCCCCCAACGCTCGTGACCTGGGCGGATACCGCACGCGCGGAGGACGGAAGGTACGTTCCGGCCTGGCCCTGCGGGCCGAGTCGCTGAGCCGGCTGACCGACGCCGACCTGGCCGTGCTCACCGAACTGGACGTCAGGACCGTGATCGACTTCCGCGGGCCGGGAGAGGTCAGATTCAGCGGCGTCGACCGGCTCCCCGCCGGAGTCGAGCACCGGGAACTGCCGATCTTCGCGGCCGACCACGACATCTACGTCACGCTGGCCCCGCTGCTCACCACCGACGACAAGGAACTGCAGCGCAGGGTCCTCGGCGACGGCGGCGCCGAGAAGATCATGACGGAGATGTACCGCTGGTTCGTCTCCGACCCGCTGCCGCGCGCCGCGTTCGCCACGACCTTTCGGCTGCTCACCCAGGGCGAGCCGGTCCTGTTCCACTGCACGGCCGGCAAGGACCGCACCGGCTGGATGGCCGCGATCGTGCTGACCGCCCTGGACGTCCCCGTCGAGACCGTCTACAACGACTACCTGCTGACCAACTACCGGCAGGCCCCGCTGATCGACCTGTTCAAAGGCCCCGACAGCAAGATCGACCCCGCGCTCGTCGAGCCGCTGCTGGACGTCCGGCAGGTCTATCTGGACGCCGCGTTCGAGCAGGTCGACCGCGAGTACGGCTCGTTCGAGGCGTTCGTCAAGGACGGCCTGGGCTGCGACCTGTCCGCGCTGCGCGCCGCACTACTGGAGTAGGCCCGCCTCCACCAGCCGCAACGCCGTCGGCGCGGGGGCCGCAGGACGAACGGGAACCAGGCTTTAACGCCGCTTAACCCGGTTTAAACCGGGCGGGGGTAGGGTCCGGGACGTGTTCCCGAAGATCACGGTGGCCGTGCCTCTGCTGCTCGCCGTCGCCGCCTGCTCCGGCTCGTCGCCGTCGCGGACCCCGCAGCAGGCCGTCGCGACGCCGATCGCCGCGGCCACCCCGTCGGCGGAACCGTGCACGAAGCCCGTCGCCGACACCAAGGCACGCGCCAAGGCCAGGCAGAAACTCACCGCCGAACTGCGCTCCTACGCCACGTCACGGCCCGGACGGATCTCCGCCTACGCCGTCGACCTCGTGTCGGGCGCGTCCGTGGGCTACCGGGAGAACGCCGACGACCAGATCACCGCCAGCGGAGCCAAGATCGAGATCCTGGTGTCGCTGCTGCGGCAGGCGCGGGCGGACCACCGCAAGCTGTCGGTGAGCGAGAAGGCACTGGCCACCCGCATGATCACCGAAAGCGACAACGACGCGGCCGACTCCCTCTACCGGCGGATCGGCACCGGCTCGGGGACGGCCGCCACCTACCGCAAGCTCGGCATGACCCGCACTGAGCCGGGACCGTCGATCTACTGGGGCGGCACCACCACCAGCCCCGCCGACCGGGTCAAACTGATCCGCGCCCTCGCCGAGGACGGCCACGGACTCCACGCCGACGACCGCGCCTACGTCCTCGACCTGATGGGCAAGGTCGTCAAGGATCAGCGGTGGGGGGTCAGCGCCGCCGCGGGCCCCGGCGACACCGTCGCACTCAAGAACGGGTGGACGCCCCGCCCGTTCGTTCACGACACCTGGGCCGTCACCTCCACCGGGCTGGTCACCGGTCCCGGACACAGCTACGCGCTGTCCGTCCTCACCGACGTCCAGCCGGGCGAAGGCAGCGGGATCAGCACGATCGAGCACATCGCCGACCTGGTCGAGAAGCGGATGCCGGGGCTCGCCGCGACCACCGACCGGCCCTGCTGACCCCTCCGTCCCAGGGGAAGCAAACCGGTGAGGGTCTGGTTGAATCCCGTTATGACGACGCAGCCCGAGACGGACCGCATCCGGTTCAAGCCAGGTGATCTGATCCTGCACCGCCAGTTCACCGGCGAACGGCTCGTCTTCGTCCGGCTCGTCCGGGTCGTCGACCACGACGAACGCGGTCTGCGCCTCTGGATCCCGAACGGCACCGTGATGTCCGCGACCATGACCGCCGACAACCGCGGGCTGCGCGACATGTCGTTCGCCGAATGGATCGAGGTCGAACGCCGCCTCACCGAGATGACGTGGCGCGGCCCGAACATCTTCATGTTCATGCCGCCGGACGCCGGGCACAGCGTCCTGTTCTTCTGGCATCCCGCCGAGGAGTTCTTCGGCTGGTACGTCAACCTCGAAGAGCCGGGGGTCCTCTGGCAGGACGAGACGGCCGCCGGCATCGACATCACCGACCAGGACCTCGACATCTGGGTCGACCGGGACCGCACCTGGCACTGGAAGGACGAGCACGAGCTCGCCGAACGCCTCGCCTACCCCGACCACTACTGGGTGAAGGACGAGCAGGCCGTCCGCGACGAAGGGCTGCGCGTCGTCGCCCGGATCGAAGCGGGGGAGTTCCCGTTCGACGGCACCTGGACCGACTTCCGGCCCGAACCCGGCTGGGAGGTCCCCGCGGCCCTGCCCGACGGCTGGGACCGGCCGCGCGCCGTCTGACACCCGAACCGTCCGACACCCGATGCGCCGAGCCGGTTGACCCATCGGCTCCGATGACCTAGGCTCGTTCCTTGTGCCCCTGACGGGTGCGGACATCGATGCGGTCTTCGGATCGGGATGGCCGACCGAGCGGGCCGAACCGCCAGA
>NZ_BAAGZI010000215.1:0-9787 GCF_054778695.1 Actinocorallia lasiicapitis | reverse complement strand
TCGGAGCAGCCCGCCGAGAACGAGGCGTGCCTCGCCGCGTACGGCCGCACCCCGGCCCGGCTGCTGGCCGACGCGGGCGCGCTCGGCCCGCTGACGGTCGCCGTCCACGCCACCCATCTGACCGGCGACGACATCGGCCTGCTCGGCGCCACCATGACGGGCACCTGCATGTGCCCCACCACCGAACGGGATCTCGCCGACGGCATCGGCCCCGCCAAGCTCCTCCAGTCGGCGGGATCGCCGCTGTCGCTCGGCTCCGACCAGCACGCCGTCATCGACCTGTTCGAGGAGGCGCGCGCCCTGGAGCTCGACGAACGGCTCGCGACGCGCCGTCGCGGCACCTGGACGTCCGGGGAGCTCCTGACCGCCGCCACCTCCGCGGGCCACTCGGCTCTCGGCTGGCCCGAGGCGGGACGGCTGGAGCCCGGCGCCTACGCGGACCTCGTCACCGTCTCGCTGGACTCGGTCCGCCTCGCCGGCACCACTCCCGATTTCGCCCCCGAGTCGGTCGTGTACGCCGCCACCGCCGCCGACGTCTCCCATGTCGTCGTCTCCGGCCGTCCGATCGTCGCCCATGGGGCTCACCGCCTCATCCCCGACCTGCCCCAGGCCCTAGCCGCCGCGCTCCGGGAAGCCGTCGCCGACTTCTAGGGAGCCGGAAGGTTCGCGCAAAAATGGAGTAAACGGGGAATAGCCGAGGCGGCCGTTTTCACGAGTGAGATCATTTGGTTTGGTGGGAAATGTCCGGTGGGTAGGCTACAAATCGACAGGAGCTTCACCACTCGGAAAATGAGGGGGATTTTCGATGTCGGAAGAGAAGCGGGGCTTCGCCGCCATGTCTGACGAGGAGCGCTCCGAGATTGCCCGTAAGGGCAACGCGGCCGAGCCCGAATGGGCCAAGGCCGAGGGCGGTCGCAACAGCGGCGGGAACTTCAAGAACGACCCCGCTCGCGCCAAGGCCGCAGGCCGTAAGGGCGCCGCCGCCGAGCCCGAGTGGGCGAAGTCGGAAGGTGGCAGCAACAGCGGGGGCAACTTCAAGAACGACCCCGCCCGCGCCGCCGCCGCCGGTCGCAAGGGCGCCGAGGCCGAACCGGAGTCCGCCAAGCGCAAGGGCGGCCGGAACAGCCACAAGAACGACTAGCCGTCCCGCCGTCCTTATGACGGCCTGACGCACAGAAATGCCCCCGGCTCAAACCGGGGGCATTTCTAACTTTCCACCATGTAATACTCATACCAGGCCCCCGAAATATGCCAGTAGTCAAGCGATTCGTACCCCTCCCCCAGCGCAGGTATCGTCGCAGGCCCCCCAGGCGCATAAACGAACCCCCCATGCGAGAAGATCCACCCGGTCCCCGCAACCTGAAGCAGCACCGCAGACCCTTCCCGTTCCACGGCGACGACCCGGTAGGGCCCCGCCCGCCCCACCTTCCCAGATTCGGCGATCCCCCGAAGATCGTCATCGATCAGCGACAGGACAGCCCGCTCCGGCACCTCAGAAGCCACGAAGCCGAACGGCGTCGCCAGCAGCACGACGGGCACCAGCAGCCAGAAGCCACGACTGGCACGCCTGAACACCATGACGACCAGCCCGAGCCCGCACAAGGCGAACAGTGCCACCAACAGCCCGAACTGCACGAACCCCACAGTGATCGTCGCCCCGGCGTAAAGGCCCGCCAAGCAGAACACCCCGCACGGCAGAGCAAGCCAGAACGCACCGATCTTGGACGTCATGCGCGAACCTTAGGGGCGGCGGAATGCCCGGGTCATCCGACTCCCGGTGGATCCTGAGGCGGGTTCGGCTGCGACCTGAGGCCGACTCAGAAGGTGAAGGGTTGGTGGAGGACGCCGTTGTCGAAGTTGGAGAGGAGGAGGGTGGGTGGGGTGGTGGTGCGGAGGTGGGGGAGGCGGGTGAAGAGCTCGCGGAACATGATTTTCAGTTCCATGCGGGCTAGGTTGGCGCCGAGGCAGAGGTGGGGGCCGGGGCCGCCGAAACCGACGTGGGGGTTGGGGGAGCGGGAGATGTCGAAGACGTCGGGGTCGGCGAAGACCTCGGGGTCGCGGTTGGCGGCCTGGTAGAACATGACGACCTTGTCGCCCGCGGCGAACGTGTGGCCGTTCAGGGTGTACGGCTCCTTGAGCGTGCGGCGGAACTGGATGATCGGCGAGACATAGCGGACGATCTCCTCGATGGCCGGGCCGATCCGCGCCTCGTAGTCCTCCAGCAGCAGCGCGCGCTGGTCGGGATGGTCGGTGAAGAGCTTCAGGCCGTGGGCCAGGGCGTTGCGGGTGGTCTCGTTGCCGGCGACCAGCAGCAGATCGAAGAACGAGCCGAGCTCCCGCGTGGTCAGCGACTCGCCGTCCACGTTGGCGTTGACGAGCGCCGACACCAGATCGTCCTGCGGGTTCCCGCGCCGCTCCTCGCCCATCTTCGCCACCAGGCGGTGCAGATCGACGATCGCCTTCAGGTTGCCCGCGAGCAGCCGCAGGGTCCGCGGGTGGAGCAGCGAACCGCGCACCCCCGAGTACTCGGTCATCACGTCGATCCGCGACAGCACGTACGGACGGCGGTCGGGCGGGATCCCCATCATCGAGCAGATGACGTGGATCGGCAGCCGCGCCGCGACCTGCGCCACGAAATCGGTCGGCCCCGCCCGCTCCACCTCGTCGACGATCATCGTGGCGGTCGCCTGGATGTCGTCCTGGATCTTGGCGAGCATCTTCGGGCTGAACGCCCGCGACACGATCCGGCGGAGCCGCCCGTGCCGCGGATCGTCCATGTTGACCATCGGCCGGCCGAACAGCCAGGAGATGAACGGCGGCGGCTCCGGCGACGTCGCCGCCGGCTCACTGGAGAAGATCTTCGCGTTTCTGCTGACCTCGACGACGTCGGCGTGCCTGGTCAGCGCATAGAAGCCCTTGCCGGCGCGGATCAGCGGGATCCGCGGTTCGGCGCAGAACACCGGTTCGGGGAGGGCGCGCAGCCGGGCGAACTCGGCGTGCCGTTCGACGTGCGGACGTTCCCAGAACTCGATGCCGACCAGGTCCGTGCTCACCGGTCCACCCACCTCACCTCGTACGGCTGAAGATCAAGCTGGACGGTTCCGACGGTCGTGGAGACCGGCTGGCCGGTCGTGTTGACGACGACCAGTTCCTGCTTGCTCGACAGCGCCCTCACCGACTTGGACGCCGCTTCCACCGGCATGAGTTCGGTGCCGGGCGGGAACCACTTCGCGAAGTTCTGCAGCATCTCCAGCGGCGGCAGCCCCTGCCCGGAGCCGTCCCACAGGCAGCCGGCGCACGGGGCGGGCGCCCCCTGCGGGCTCCAGTACAGCGCGCCGGACGCCCCCGAGGAGGCGAATTCCATCATCGCGACGGTCTGCACGGCGTTGAGCCGGTTCGCGGCCCAGCCGGCGTTCGGCGGTTCGACGTACCACTCCGACCAGACGACGGGCAGGTCGCCGGTGTTGGCGCGCAGCCACCGGGTGACGGCCCCGAACTTGCCGGTCGCGGTGAACTCGTCGGCGTGCGCGGTGCGGTCCTCGGGCAGGGTCGATCCGTCGACGACGACGAAGTCGGCGCCCTTCTTGTGCTTGAACCAGTAGGTGATCGCGTCGAGGGCGCGCTGGTCGGCGGCCCCCCAGTCGCCTTTCAGCTCCCTGGACGCCTCGCCGCGCGCGTTGGCGTAGCTGTTGACGACCATGTACGGCCCGCCGACCTTCGCCTCGGGGTTGGCGGCCTTCACCGCGGTGTAGACCTTGTTGTAGAGCTCGGTGTAGCCCTCGTAGTCCCAGCGGTTCCTGCCCTGGTTGAAGAAGCCCTTGAACTCGTTCCAGACCATGAAGTACTTGACGTCGGGGTACCGTTTCGCGACTTCGCCGGCCTGGTCGGCGAACGCGTCGAAGAACTGGGCGGTGGGCGCGTCGTTCAGGTGCGACCAGTCGGTCCTGCCGGGCGGGCCGCCCTTCATCCAGTCGGGCGCGCAGCACAGCGTGATGACGGGGGTGCCGCCGGACGCCCGCATCAGCGCGACCCGCCGGTCGAGGGAGCTCCAGTCGTACCGGCCGGGGGTCTCCTGCGGGTTGAGCGCGCCGAACCCCATGATGTGCTGCGCCTGGAGCAGCGGCTGAGCGGCGATCGCGGTGGGCGCGCCGGGGGACTGCTCGGCGCTGTTCTCGGTGTGGGTGAAGCCCCAGGCGGGCCAGGGGAGCCCGTCGGCGATCGCGCCGACGGGCCGGTCGTCGATCTTCGGAGTGTCGTCGCCGCCGCGCACGAACAGGAAGACGGCCGCGGTGAGGATTCCGGCCAGCGCGGCGTCGAGCGCGACCAGCCAGATCGGGGTGCGGCGGCCGTGCCGGCCGCGGCGGGTCGAGGCGAGGTGGCTCGTGGTCTGCGGGGGGCCGCTCACGGGGTGCTCCAGGGGGCTGGAAAATTCGGGCTTCCGTCTCCATTAGAAGGTTCAATCATCGGCTCGGGTTCGTCGAGCGGCCGTCTTCTCACCCGATTCTCAGAACTTCCCGGCCCTTACCGGAGCAGGACGCTTCCGTGACTGCGGTCACCGGAGTCTGGCGTGGACGTGAGATCCCGCCCCGGTCCGCCCCCGCTCAGCGGACCGGGCGCGGGGATCACCCCTCCCGTTCCTCCGCGTCCTTCCGGGCCTGGTCGGCGAGGAGTTCGCGGAGCCCCGGCTCGTCGTCGGACGCGAGCGTCATGGCGAATCCGGCCTGGAGCTGAGCGTCCGTCAGGTCGCCGCTCCTGGTCGCGTACCACCGACCCGCGTCACTCCGCCAGACCAGCCACCCCGGGTATTCCGCCTCGATGATCGCTTTCAGGTCTTCGAAGTCACCCATGTGGGCGGTCCCTTCCCCGAGCACATCGTTCCGTATACAAATGTGAATCGAGGAAGGAGAAGCGTCAAGCTGTAGGTAAGTGGAACGTTTCTCCAGCGGCCACATGGGGAGGTGTCGCGACTGGTGCCGAGACCTGCCTATCTCCGTATCGCGGACGAGCTGCGCCGGGGCATCCGTGACGGGAGTCATCCCCCGGGAGGGAGACTTCCCACCATCGCCGCGCTCTCCAGCACGCACAACGTGTCGGAGATCGTGGTGCGCCAGGCGGTGGCCGTCCTGCGTGGTGAGGGCCTGGTGGAGACCCGCCGCGGCGGGGGGACCGTCGTCCGGGTCCGGCCACCGGTCCGCCGGGTCGCGATGGACCGCTACCGGGTGGAGACCCATCCGCTGACGGTGCCCGCG
The DNA here is from genome assembly GCF_054778695.1 of Actinocorallia lasiicapitis. Taxonomy (NCBI): domain Bacteria; kingdom Bacillati; phylum Actinomycetota; class Actinomycetes; order Streptosporangiales; family Thermomonosporaceae; genus Actinocorallia; species Actinocorallia lasiicapitis. Next base: position 4,538 of record NZ_BAAGZI010000215.1, on the reverse strand, counting down.
ACCTCCTTCACCCACGACCAGCAGATCACCTGGAACGACTACCGGCTGGACCGCGTCTACCGGCGGGTCCGTGCCGACACCGAGCTCGCCGCGCTCTTCGAACTCCCCGCGGGAACCCCGCTGCTGCGCCGCAGGTTCGTGTTCCACGCGCGCGGCGAGCCCCAGCAGATCTCGGTCAACTACCTGCCGTGGGACGTGGTGGGCGGCACGCCCGTCGCCGATCCGGCGCGCGAGCCGTGGCCGGGCGGCACCCCGGCCCAGCTGGCCTATCTCGGCCACCCGCCGACCAGGGTCGAGGAGGCCGTCCGTGCCCGGATGCCCACCCCCGAGGAGTCCGAGACGCTCCGGATGCCGGGAGGGGTGCCCGTCTTCACCATCACCCGCCGGATGTTCTCGGGCGAGCGGGTGCTCGAGGTGTGCCGGGACATCATCATTCCGGCCGACCGGATCGTCCTGGATTATTCGATAGATCTCTGATGTGACACCCGGACCCGGGCGGGCATGGAAACCTGCGGAATCGGAAGGGAGTTCGATGGCACGGGTGACACACGCGGAGATCGACCGGCTCGTACGCGGGGAGCACCACGACCCGCACGCCCTCCTCGGGGCGCATCCGGGACGCGACGGGGTGACGATCAGCGCGCTGCGGCCGCTCGCCGAACGCGTCGAGGCCGTCCTGCCCGACGGCACCCGCCACCCGCTCCGCCACCGGCACGCCGGACTGTTCACCGGCACGCTCCCCGCCGGCGCCCCGCTGACGCCCGGCGGGCCGCCCGAGGCCGTCCCGCAGTACCGGCTCGCCGTCACCTACGCCGACGGCGCCGAACTGCTCCAGGACGATCCGTACCGGCATCCGCCGACCCTCGGCGACCTCGACCTGCATCTCATCGCCGAAGGGCGGCATGAGGAGCTGTGGCGGGCGCTGGGGGCGCGGGTCAGGACTTACGGCGACATCACCGGCACGACGTTCGCGGTCTGGGCGCCCAACGCGCGCGGGGTCCGGCTCGTCGGCGACTTCAACCACTGGGACGGCGCCGCCCACCCGATGCGGTCGCTCGGCTCGTCCGGGATCTGGGAGCTGTTCGTGCCGGGCGTCGGGCACGGCGCCACCTACAAGTACGCGGTCCTCGGCGCCGACGGCCGATGGTGCGACAAAGCCGACCCGATGGCCCGCTGGACCGAGACCCCGCCCGCCACCGGCTCCCGCGTCCTCGCCGAAGCCCACGAGTGGGCCGACGCCGACTGGATGGACGCCCGCAAGGGACGCGACTGGAGCCGCGAACCGATGTCCGTCTACGAGGTGCACCTGGGCTCGTGGCGCAGCGGACTCGACTACCGGCGGCTCGCCGAGGAGCTCACCGCGTACGTGCTGGAGATGGGCTTCACCCATGTGGAGTTCCTGCCGGTCGCCGAACACCCCTACGGGCCGTCCTGGGGCTACCAGGTGACGTCCTACTACGCGCCCACCAGCCGGTTCGGCACCCCCGACGAGTTCCGCCACCTCGTCGACACCCTGCACCGCGCCGGCATCGGCGTGATCGTCGACTGGGTGCCCGCCCACTTCCCCAAGGACGAGTGGGCGCTCGCCAGGTTCGACGGCACCGCGCTGTACGAGCACGCCGACCCGCTCCGCGGCGAGCACCCCGACTGGGGCACCTACGTGTTCGACTTCGGCCGTCCCGAGGTCCGCAACTTCCTCGTCGCCAACGCCAGTTTCTGGTTCGAGGAGTTCCACGTCGACGGGCTGCGCGTGGACGCCGTCGCCTCGATGCTCTACCTCGACTACTCGCGCGACAGCGGCCAGTGGACCCCCAACGTGTACGGGGGCCGCGAGAACCTGGAGGCCATCGCGTTCCTGCAGGAGATGAACGCGACCGTCTACAAGCGCTCGCCGGGGATCATGACGATCGCCGAGGAGTCGACGGCCTGGCCCGGCGTCACCCGGCCCACCCATCTGGGCGGGCTCGGCTTCGGCTTCAAATGGAACATGGGCTGGATGCACGACACGCTCCGCTACGTCCGGCACGAGCCCGTCCACCGGCAGTACCACCACGGCGAGATCACGTTCTCGCTGGTGTACGCGTTCTCCGAGAACTACGTGCTGCCGTTCTCCCACGACGAGGTGGTCCACCAGAAGGGGTCGCTGCTCGGCAAGATGCCCGGCGACACCTGGCAGAAGTTCGCTAACCTGCGCGCCACCCTCGCCTACATGTGGGCGCACCCCGGCAAGCAGCTGCTGTTCATGGGCGGCGAGTTCGCCCAGGGCGGCGAATGGGCCGAGGAACGCTCCCTCGACTGGTGGCTGCTCGACGACGACCACCACAAGGGCGTCAGCCGGCTGGTGAAGGCGCTCAACGGGATCTACCGGGCCACCCCCGCGCTCTGGGACGAGCACGACACCGGCTTCCAGTGGATCGACGCGGGCGACGCCGCGGGGAACGTCCTGTCGTTCCTGCGTATCGGACGCGACGGCTCCAGGCTGGCGTGCGTCGTCAACTTCGCCGGGCAGCCGCACGAGGACTACCGGCTCGGGCTGCCCGTCGCGGGGGAGTGGCGCGAGGTGCTCAACACCGACTCCTTCGCCTATGCCGGCAGCGGGGTCGGCAACCTGGGCGTGGTCACCGCGACGGACGAGCCGTGGCACGGCCGTCCCGCCTCGGCGGTGCTCCGGGTGCCGCCGCTCGGCGCGCTCTGGCTCGCCGAACCGGAAGGTTCGGGCTAGCCGATCCGGTCGAGGAGCCAGCGCGGGCCGAGGATCTCCGCGCCGCGCGCCGCGCAGCGGGCCTTCAGCTCGCGGTCCGCGGTCACCACGTAGTACCGGGCGTCGGGGTCGACGCCGACCTGCTCGACGATCGTGTCGTCACCGCTGGCGGGCGCCGACACCACGGTCACGCCCGGCACGCCCTCCAGCCGCTTCGCCTGCCCCTCGACGACCAGCACCAGCTCCCGCAGCGCCGCGTCGAACGGCCCGAGCGGGACGGGGCCGAGCCCTGCCAGCCCGTCCCTGATCCGGGCGGCGGCGCCGAGCCGGTCGCGCCACCACCCGTCGGGACGGGATCCCATGACGTTCGCGGCGTCCACGACCAGCACGACCTTGGTGAGCATGGTCCGGAGCCTAGGCCAGGACTGCGCGAACGGCCGGAACAAACGCAGCCGTTCGACCTCCGCGGACCGGAACCAGCCCGCGTCCTTGCTCTCACTCGACTCGGGCCGTACCTCCGGCAGGCCCGCGCACGTGCCGATGACGGCCGTGTAGGTCCAGCCGCCGTGATCCTCGACGGCCAGCCCGTGCACCTCCACCAGGGACACGTCGAGGGAACTCTCCTCGACGGTCTCGCGGAGCGCGGCCGCCACCGGGTCCTCGCCGTGGTGCCGGCCGCCGCCGAACGTCCCCCACGTGCCGCCGCCGTTGCACCACCAGGCACGCTGCTGCAGCAGCACGTGCCCGCCGCTGTGCAGCAGCAGCCCGGCCGCGCCGTACCGCCCGCTGTGCACATGGCCGCGCTCGCACAAAGCGAAGCCCTCACTCATCAACCGAAACTCCCCCCGTCGCGTCGAAGTACACGAAACCACTAGGTTGGGATCTGCCGTTGGGGCCGGCGAAAGCACGACAAAACGGAGGCTACTCGTGGGCGAACCCCTCAGGCCGGACGACCCGCGCACCCTGGGCCGTTTCCAGCTCCTGGAGCGGCTCGGTGAAGGCGGTCAGGGCATCGTCTACCTTGGCACGGATCCCACGAGCGGGGACCGGGTCGCGGTGAAGGTGCTGAAGGCCGCCGACGCTGAGGCGCGCGGCCGGCTCGAACGTGAGATGAACGCCGTCCAGCGGGTCCGCCGCCGGTTCTGCGTCGCCCGCGTCATCGACTTCTCCTTCGACGGGGAGCGGCCGTTCGTCGTCAGCGAGTACGTCGAGGGGCCTTCGCTGTACGAGCGGGTCGCCCAGTCGGGGCCGCTGCGTGACGGCGATCTCGAACGGCTGCTGGTCAACACCGCGACGGGCCTGATCTCCATCCACGGCTCCGGTGTCGTCCACCGGGATCTGAAGCCCGCGAACGTGCTGCTCGGCCCGGACGGCCCGCGCGTCGTCGACTTCGGCATCGCCCGCCCCGTCGACCAGCACACCCTCAGCGGGCAGCTCGTCGGCACCCCGTCGTACTTCGCGCCGGAGCAGCTCGACGGCCGCCCTGCCTCGACCCGTTCCGACATCTGGGCGTGGGCGTGCACCATGGTGTTCGCCGCGACCGCGTTCCCGCCGTTCGGACCGTTCCCCGAGGACGGCCCCAATCTCGCCGTGGTCTTCCACCGGATCCTGCACGCGCCGCCCAGGCTCGGCCCGTCGCTGGCCGAGTGGGAGCCGCTGCTGCTGGCCTGCCTGAACCGCGACCCCGACCAGCGGCCCACCGCACGCCAGGTCTACGACCTGATCCTCGAGGCCGATCCGGACGTCGAAACGCCGCCCGCCGAACCGTCGGCGAGACCGTGGCTGCCGCCCCGCACCCCCGACCGGCCCGCTCCAGGGCCCGAGCACACCTCGCTCG
>NZ_BAAGZI010000214.1:0-9861 GCF_054778695.1 Actinocorallia lasiicapitis | reverse complement strand
GGCCCGTCCGACCCCGGGCGCGCCCGCCGATCCCGTCCCGCCGCCGGCGGTCAGCGGCGGCCGCAAGATCCGCAGCCTCGCCGTCGTCACCTGCCTTGCGCCCGGCAGCAGCGGGATCCGTCAGACGATCTGCGGTGGCAAGGACACCGACTGGACCCAGACGCCCGCCGGCAACGGCTTCACCCTGAAGAACGAGGCCACCGGCCAGTGCCTGTCGCGCGGCGATGCCAAGGGCGGCGGCCGGTTCACCCTCACCACCAGCGCCTGCGGCGGCCCCTACCAGACCTGGACGCTGGACGGCGGCCACTTCGGCGACCCCGAAGGCAACCTGCTGTTCGCCGACCCCGTCGGCGTCCTCCCCCTCTTCCTGACCAAGCCGTCCCTGCTCAGCATCATCGGCCAGCTCTGGACCCTCATCTGACCGGCGCTCCCGGCGCGTGAAACGGCTCTGCGCCCGGCCCCTCACGGGACCGGGCGCAGAGCGCGTTCATGGGGCTAGCTGATGGTCCAGCGCTGGAGCGCGGAGCCGGTGTCGGTCTGCTGGGTGACCAGCGCGCCGTTGGTGGTGGAAGCGGTCGTCAGGAGCAGGCCGCTGTGCTTGGCGGTGACGGAGTAGCCGCCACCGGTCAGCGCGTTGACGACCCACCGCTGGTTGGCGCCGCCGCCGCAGGTCCACTGGATGATCGCCGTCCCGGCGGTGGTGAAGCCGCCGTTGACGTCCATGCAGAGGCCCGAGTGGACGTTGGTGATCTGGTAGCTGCCGTCACTCTGCAGGCTGAAGTTCCACTTCTGGTTGTTCTGCGTGCCGGGCGCCCAGGTGATGAGCTGGGTGCCGTTGGCGGTGGAGGAGTTCGGGTTGTCGAGCGCCTTGCCGGACGCCGTGAGGGTCCGGATGCCCGAAAGGTCCGCGTTGACGGACCAGGCGATGGTCGTCGAACCCGTCGCCGTCCCGGACGAGGCCGTGACGGTCGCCGTGGACGTCCCCGACGCGGTCGGCGAGCCCGTGATCAGTCCCGAAGCGCTGATCGAAAGACCCGCGGGCAGCCCGGTCGCGCTGTAGGTGAGGGGCTTGCCGAGCGAGTCGGCTCCCGTGACCTGCACGGAGACGGGCTTGCCGACGGTGGCGCTCTGCGGCCCGGGCGACACGACCGTGACGGTCTCCTGCGCGGAGCCGGCGGCGGTGATCGTCAGGGTCTGCTCGGCGGCGGTGCGGGTGCTGCCGACCGTGTTGCCGGTGGTGTTGGTCCAGGCGCGGGCCGGCGTGGTCTCGGCGAGCCGGGTCGAGACGCCCGACAGCGCCAGCACCAGTCCGCTGTACCGGTTGACCAGCCGGAACGTGCCGGTCGACGCGCCCGCCGTGGTCTTGTTCTCCAGGATGAACCACTGCTGGCCGACGGCCGGGCTACCCGAGATCGCCGTGACGATCGGCTTGGTGCCCCACGCTCGCGCACCGGTCGTGGTTCCGACGCCGAGCGCCGCCCCCGTCCCGGAGTTGACGATCGTGTAGGCGCCGTCACCGGTCGGGGCGAACGCCCACGCCTCGCGGGTCGCGCCGGTGGGCGCCGCCGACGTGGTGGACGTCCCGCTCGCGGCCTGCGACAGGACGCGGCCCTCCGCGGTGCCGATCGTGTAGGTCTTGGACGGGTCGAACGGCGCGGTGGCGGGGTTGGCCGCGGTGATCGTCATGTTCCAGTAGCGGCCCGAGGAGCCGCCGGTGCAGCCGAACGAGCAGTAGGAACGGAAGTTCTTGCCGACGATCGTGGAGCTGGTCTTGCTGGTGCTGTCGAGGAACCAGCGGTACCAGGACGCGTTGGTCTGCGACCCCGAGTCGCCGATCTTGGTCCATTTCTGGGTGGCGAGGTTGTCGGTCGCGTAGAACTCCTGCGGCGCGTTGCCGCTCTGGTCGACCGCCTGCGGCTCACCGATGTACAGGCCGAGGTAAGCGTTGTAGGTGATGTCCATGACGAACAGCGGTGACGTCGCCGGAGCGGTCCCCGCGGCCACCTGCTGGGTCACGGTGCCCGTGCTGAGCGGGCTGTACTCCTTGTCGGTGGGGGTGTAGCCGTTGGTGTTCCCGGCCGTCACCGGCACCATGTTGCTCTCGCGGCCGCCGACGCCGGGCTCGCCCCAGCCGCCGCCGTACCACTTCTGCCAGGTCCCGGTCGCCATCTTCCCGGAGATCGGGGCGCGGGCGGCGTGGGAGTAGAACGCCTTCCAGCCGCCGTTCTTGTCGACGATGCGGGAGCCGTAGAGGACGTAGAAGTAACCGGACGCCGCGTCGACGAACAGGCGCTGGTCGCCGTCGCCGTAGTCGTAGGTCTGGTTGGGGAACGCCACGTTGTCGCCGCGCTTGGTGCTGTACGGCGAGGTGATCGCGTGGCCGTTGATCTTCCAGGTCTTGCCCTGGTCGGTGGAGACGGCGTGGTCGATCGCGTCGTAGTGCAGGCCGTCGCCGAAGGGCTGCGGGGTGAACTCGTTGTGGACCAGCCCGTACCAGTCGCCGGTGTCGGGGTCGACCCAGACTCCGGCCAGGTCGCAGTAGTTGCGGTGGGCGTAACTGGCGGTCGAGGGGGCGCTCGTCGCCTCGAGCCCGGTCGGGCTGTTGTTGCACCGCCACGTGGTGTCGTTGTTCTTGTCGTTGGAGTTCGCCGGGTTGACGGCGTTGCTCATCGAGGAGTTGCGGGTGGCGGAGTCGAAGTCCGTGCCGCTGAAGAAGTCCCAGTAGCGCGGGTCGGAGGCGCCGTAGAGCGCCGCGGACTGCTGGAAGTAGAACGAGCCGTTCTTGTCGATGAAGACCCCGGCCGGCGTGTCGGTGGGATGCGACCAGGTGCCGCTCGACGTCACGGAAACGGTGAACGGGCCGGTCGACGGCGCCGCGCCGGCCGGTGCCGTCATTCCACTGCTGAACAGCGCTGCCGCCGTGGCCGCCGCGGTGGCCATGAGTCGGAACGCTCTGTGTGGAGGGGCCACACGTGCTCCTTAGGGTTGCTGGGGGGAGGATCCGTCGGCGGTGTTTCCCGCTGCCGGGGTTGGCCGGACTGTAGACGCCAATTGACCGGTAAAACAAGACCTGATGAAGAACATCCCTCGGCAAAGCCCCGACTGGGCGCGGAATTCGTCGTTTCGAGCGGCCTGGGAGGCTCTTGCGTCGCAGGGGTGGGCGGGGTTAGATTCAGGGATTCCTTTGACCGGTAATGGGGGGCGCGGCTTGGTCACGATGCGGGAGGTGGCCGAGCGGGCCGGGGTGACCAAACAGACCGTCTCCAACGTCGTCACCGGCCGGGTGCGAGTGCGGCCGGAGACCGCCGCGAAGGTCCGCGCGGCGATCGAGGAGCTCGGCTACCGGCCGAACTTGGTGGCCCGTTCGCTGGCCACGGGCGCGACGCGCTCGGTCGGCCTGTTCGTCCCGACGGTGGCCAGCGCCTTCTACTCCAAGATCGTCGAAGAGGTCGAGAACGTCCTCGAGGAGAACGGCTACCACCTGCTGCTGTGCACGACCCGGCATAACGGGGACCGCGCCAAACGTCATATGGCGGGCCTGTCGAGCCGCAACGTCGACGGGCTGCTCATCGCCGGCGACCTCGACCTGGTCGACCATCTCCCGGTGGTGGCCGACGCGAAGTTCCCCATCGCGCTGTGCGCGTGGGAGAGCGAGGTGCCCGACAGCCTGCCCGTCGTCAGCATCGACTATGAGCAGGCCGGTTATCTGGCCGGACGGCATCTGCGCGAGCTCGGGCACGAGCGCGTCGGCGTCCTGGCGAGCCTGCCCGCCCACGACAAACGGCTGGCCGGGTTCCGCCGCGCCTTCGCCGCCGACGGCCGCACCGTCCACGACGCCTGGGTGTTCAGCGACCACGAGCCGACCGCGCTCGGCGGCTTCCAGGCCGCCGCCCAGGCGATCACCGAACTTCCCGGGATGACGGCGCTGTTCGCCACCCACGACGTCCTCACCCTGGGCGCCCTCGAGGCCGCGCGGGCGGCGGCCAGGACGGTCCCCGCCGACCTGTCCATCATCGGCCTCGACGACATCACCGACGTCGCCCACACCCACCCGGCCGTCACCACCGTCGCCATCCCCGCCCAGGAGATGGCCCGCCAGGCCACCGAGCTGCTGCTGCGCTCCATCACCGAATCCCGCAAACCCCCCAACGCCCTCCACCTTCTGCGCCCCACCCTCATCCTCCGCGCCAGCACCACCCGCCTCGCGGACGGCCCGCACGAGCCGTGATCCCGGCCCGTTGGCCGGTCAGGGGGACCGGGGGCTCAAGGAACCTCCCTGCCGCAGGTCACGGCGTCGCAGGTCCCGGTGTGGACGTCGAGGGACCAGGTTCCCGGTTCGGGTGCGTGGCGCCGCAGGCCGTCCAGGTCGTTCATGACGCTGTCGATGCTGTGCGTCTTCAGATACGACCGGGGGATCGCGATCGCCTCGATCACGGTCCGCTCGCCGGGGTTCGTCCAGTTGCGGTACCGCTCGCCGCACGGGTAGGGGTCGCCGTTGATGATGACGATGAGCTTCTGGCAGTGGGAGACGACGACGAGGTCGCGGCCCGTGGCGGTGAACGTCGTCGTCTTCAGCCGGAAGAGGCCTTCGAAGCGGACCTTCTTGGCCAGGCCCATCGCGGTGGGCAGCGGTGCGGGCTCCGCGGTGGGGGGCGGGGTGGACAGGGCCGGGTACGTCGTCACGTCCGGACCGTCGGGCAGGGTGAAGAAGATCGCGGCGACGGCCAGGGCGGCCACCGCGGCGCGCGCCTGGTAGAGGCGCCGTCGTCTGCGGCGGCGGACGTCGTCCAGGAGGCCGGGCGGGGGCTGGAGGCCGTCGGTCTGCGCGCGCAGGGCGTCACGCAGGTCGTCGTGGGTGGGCATGTCAGATCCTCTTCCCGGTCGGGTGCACGTCCAGGAGGCGCGGGTCGATCCGCAGGGTGGCCAGCGCACGGCTGGTCTGGCTTTTCACGGTGCCGACGGAACAGCCCATCGCGGCGGCCGTCTGGGCCTCGGTCAGGTCCTCGAAGAACCGCAGGACGATCACCGCGCGCTGCCGGCGGGGGAGCCGCGCCATGGCGTCGACCAGCGCCGTCCGGGTGTCGAGGGCGCGGAGGCCGTCGTCCTGCGCGATCTCCGGCAGAGCGTCCACGACGACCTCGCGCCGCCACAGCCTGCGGCGGGCGGACAGATGCGCGTTCACCAGGATGCGGTGGACGTACGGGTCGGGGTCGCCCTCGATCCGCCGCCACACCCGCCAGGCCTTGAGCAGCGTCACCTGGAGCAGGTCCTCGGCCTGGCCGCTGTCCCGGCAGAGCAGGAACGCCGTCTTGAACAGCCGAGGCGACCGCTCCGCGGCGTACTCCGTGAAGTCCGGTGGTTCGTGCACGTTTGATCCTCCTTGGAGAGGATTACTCCCCGGGTCGCGGGAAAGGTTGTCAGCCGGTGTAGAGGGCGGTGACCTCGGCCGCGGTGTCGGCGAGCAGGGTACGGGCTTCGGGCGGGGTGAGGACCTCGACGTCGGCGCCGAACGCGAGGAGCCCGCGGACGGCCGGGAGCGCGCGGAAACCGAGCGTCGCGGCGAGCCAGGAGTCGTCGACCGGGACCGGCGGGCCGTGCAGGCACGCGGAGTTGAGCCGGAGGAACAGGCCGAGCCTGCGCCGGTGCACCCGCACCTCGACGGTGACGGCGTCGGGGACGCGCTCCACACCGTCGCGCAGCTCCGCCCAGGCCTCCGCCAAAGTGAGCTCCGCCCGGCGGCGGACCGCCTGGTCGGTCACCTCCGAGGAAAGGACGCGGTCGGCGCGGAACAGGCGCGGCGCACCGTCGAGATCGGCGACCAGGTACCAGACCCCCGCCTTGCTGACGAGGCCGTACGGGTCCACGACATAGGTCTTGGCGTTCGGCTCCGCCGGGTCGTCGCCCGGACGGGGGCTGGCGTGCCGGTACGTCATCGCCAGCCGCCGATCGGTGAACACGGCCTCCTGCAGATCGACGAGCTCGACCTTGGCGGCGGGCTCGCGCATCCACCGCGCCGGATCGACCAGGACCCGGCTGCTGACCTGCTCCGCCGGCGGCCGGTGCGGCGCGGGCAGCGCCGCCATCACCTTGCGCAGCGCGGACGCCATCGCGGAGCCAAGACCGAGCGCGTCGTGCGTCCCCTCGGTGGCCAGCACGAACAGGGCCCGCGCCTCGTCGCTGTTCAGCCCGGTCAGGTCGGTCCGGAACCCGGGCAGCAGCGCGATCCCGCCGCTGCGCCCGCGGGACGCCCACACCGGGACCCCGGCCGCCGACAGCGCCTCGACGTCCCGGTAGATGGTCCGCACCGACACTTCGAGACGTTCGGCCAGCTCGGACGCCGGCACCTGGGCCCGGGTCTGGAGCAACAGCATGATCGAGAGCAAACGGTCGGCGCGCATCGCTAAATCATGACACTGGATGTCAGGTAAGGGCGGGAGAGTGGCGTCAACGACAACGAAGGAGCACCCATGGACCCGCGCCCGAGCCTCGCCCTCGCCCTCGACCAGATCGAACGCCTCGCCCACCGGATCGAGCCCGCGCTGCTCGACCATCCCACCCCGTGCACCGAGTTCGACCTGCGTACCCTCATCGGCCATGTCGTCGGCGCTGTGCACCGTATCGCCTACATCGGCGAAGGCGGCTACTTCCTGGACGTGGCACCGGCGACCGGCCCGATCGAGGACACCGGCTGGCCCGCGGCCGTCGCCCGTGCCAAGCACCGGGCCGTCACCGCCTGGGCGGACGACGCCAAACTCCAGCAGCAGGTGGAGGTCCCCTGGGGGAAGGTCCCGGGGTTCGCGGCCGTCGGCGGCTACGTCATGGAGGTCACCACGCACACGTGGGATCTCGCCCAGGTCCTCGACCCCGGTGCCGCCCTCGACCCCGGTCTGGCCGAGCAGGCCCTCGCGATCGCCACCGAGGTCCTCCCGGCCGACATCCGTTCGGACGAGTCCCTCCCGTTCGGCCCCGTCCAGCCCGCCCCGGCCGGCGCCGACCCCTACACCCGTCTGGCCGCCTGGATGGGCCGCAGCACCACGTGGAATACGCCCGCCTGACCCCGTGCCGCCCGGACGCGGCGACGAGTCGCCGAACGTCCGGGCGGGGGGATCAGTGGGGGGATCAAAGGGGACGGATCAAGCCGGCTGCTCGACCGTTCTGGCGAGGATGCCGAGGGTGGCGCGGAGGGCGGCTTCCGGGATGACGGGGAAGATGCCCTTGTCCCGGTACGCCTCCTCGATCTCGCTCCAGTCGTAGTAGGAGGTGACCATGGTGCCGGTCTCGATGGGTTCGAGCCGGTAGCCGTACAGGTGCCGGGGCTGGATCCGGCCCTTGACCGTCCATTCGATCTCGGTGTCCTGCTCGAACCGGGTGATGGTCACGGTGACGTCGTACTTGCCCAGCGGGTAGTCGTTGAGCGCCTCGCGGTCCATGTGGACCACGTACGTGTCGCCGACCTGCTTGACCGGTTCGCCGTCCGACGACTGCAACATGCCGGAACTGTCGATGGCGACCTGCCCCCGAGGATCGCTCAGCACCGCGAACACCCGCTCCGGCGGCGCGGCGATCGCCCGCCGCACTTCGAACCGCTCAGTAGTCATGCCGATGATCTTTGCACGAAGATCACGGGGCGTTTGCTCCTGGGCTGAGTATTTCGGGGTCGCACTGCGCGCCGAACTCGCTAGGCAGCGGGCGTCGGGGACCGGCGGAGGAGGAGTTCGGCGAGCAGGAGGTTGGGGACCCAGGACAGGAACGGGACGACCTGGTAGGCCCGGTCGAAGGCGACGGCCGGATCGGCGTCGTGCTGCGCGAGGAGCAGCAGGATGATCCAGAGCCGCAGGGTGACGCCCGCGTAGGTGACGGCGAAGACCCGCAGCGCCCAGCGGCGGTGCCCCCGCAGGTCGCGGCGGCGGATCGCCCGGAAGGCCGCGACGGCGGCCGACAGCCAGAGCACGGCCAGCAGCCCGAATCCCGCGGTGCCGACCGGGCCCGCGTGGTTGACCGGGGCGATGAGCAGCCCCGCGATCCCGGCGGGGACGATGGCGAGCAGGACGACCCGGCCGCAGACCCGGTGGAACCCGGGGAGGCGGTCGCGCAGCCGGCCCGAGAGCTGGAGCGGGATCAGCAGCAGGACCAGCCCGCTCGCCACGATATGGACGTACAGCGCGGAACGCACCCAGAGCGGACGGGTCGCGTAGTCGGCGGCCAACCCCACGTCCTCGGCGGCCAGGGCGTCCAGGGGCGCGGTGAGGTAGGGGAGGGGCGCGTAGACCGCGATCGCCGCGGCGCTCAGCGCCAGCCACCACAGTCCGGCGGTCTTCTTCGTCATGGGCCAGAAGGTAGGAACTCCGGTAGCGGGCGCGCTTCACTCGCCCGAGTGATTCGCCGCCCGTCCGTTTCGGGGGAGGATGCGAGCCATGCGGATCTGGCTGTCCGGCGGGCTGATGGCGCTGTCGGTGGTGGCGGGCCTGGCCCTCTCGGTGCCCCCGCCCTATCGGGAGCCCGACGTCGCGGGCGTGGCGCTCTGCCTGGCGGGCGCGCTGACCCTGCTGTGGTTGCGCCGCCACCCGCTGCGCGCCCTCGCCGGGGCGTGCGCGGTGCTGCCGGTCAACGCGGCCGCCGGATACCCCGGGACGCTCGTCCACTGGCCGTTGTGGATCGCGCTGTTCGCGTGCTTCGCCGCCTACGGTGACCTGCGGCGGCGGACGCTGTGCTGCGCGGTCTTCCTGGGCGCGCTCCTCGGCTTCCTGGCGTTGGACCGCGCCCCGGCCGACGCGCTGCCCGGCATCGCCATCGGCCTGCTGATCTCGACCGTCGGCGGCGACGCGCTGCGCAGCCGCCGGGCCTACGCCGCGGAGAACGAGGCGCGGGTCCTGCTGGAGGAACGCGCCCGGCTGGCCCGCGAACTCCATGACGCCGTCGGCCACGCGGTCAACGTCATCGTGATGCAGGCCGCGGTCGGGCAGCGGGTCTTCGGCTCCGATCCCGCTTTCGGCAAGGACGCCCTCCGGCAGGTCGAGGCGCTCGGACGCAGCGCCCTCACCGAACTCGACCGGCTCGTCCACGCCCTCGACGGCACGGCCGAGCCGGACCTGAGCGCTCTGGCCGACCGGGTCCGCGCCGCCGGCCGGTGCCTGGAGCTGGACGTCGGCCCGGTCGACCTGCCGCCCGACGGCGCGAACGCCCTGAACCGGATCCTCCAGGAAGCCCTCACCAACGCCCTCCGGCACACCGGCGCCGGACGGATCCGCGTCACCCTCGCGCAGCACGGCCCGGAAATCCGGCTGGAGGTGCTCAACGAGGCGCCCGGACTCGTCCCCGGCCCGCCGGGACGCGGCCTGGCCAACATGCGCCACCGCGCCGCCGAGCAGGGCGGAACCCTCCGGGCGGGTGCCACCGCCGAGGGTTTCCAGGTCTGTGCGACCCTTCCGGCCCTCGGATGATCCGGGTCCTCCTCGCCGACGACGACCCGCTCGTCCGCGCCACGCTCCGCACCCTGCTGACCAGCGAACCCGGCTGCACCGTCGTCGGCGAGGCCGCCAACGGCCACCAGACGATCACCGCGGCCCGAGCCCTGCGCCCCGACCTCGTCCTCATGGACGTCCGGATGCCGGGCCACGACGGCGTCCACGCGACCCGCGAGATCACCTCGTGGCCGCCGCCGCGTCCACGTGTCCTCATGCTCACCACCTTCGACCTCGACGCGATCGTCGACGACGCCATCGCGGCCGGCGCCGACGGTTTCCTCCTCAAACGGGCCACCCCCGACGAGCTGGTCGTGGCCGTCCGCGCCGTCGCCGCCGGCGAGGCCCTGCTCGCGCCGCAGATCACCCGCCGCCTCCTGGCGTCGCTGGCGGCGCGGCC
>NZ_BAAGZI010000213.1:0-9918 GCF_054778695.1 Actinocorallia lasiicapitis | reverse complement strand
CGCCACCCCGAGCCGGGCCAGATCCCGGACGGCCAGCGCCGTCTCGTCCTCGCCGACCGCGACGGCCGCGTCCAGCCCGGCCCGGAGCACCGGCCAGGCCAGCGACGACACCGTCCCGCAGTTCAGCCCGGTCATCGCGGTCCCGCCCGTCGCGACGGTCACGGGACGTCCGGCCGCAAGGCTGGTCAGCACGCACGCCGCGCTCAGCGGCTCGACCGCCAGTACCGGGACCCCCGGCTGTTCGGACCGGTAGTGGGTGACGGCCGCCTGCGCCAGCGACCCCACCCCTGCGGGCACGACGACCAGGCCGGGGGCGGCGGGAAGCTGGGCGTCGAGCTCGCGGAAGAGCGTGGAGTAGCCGTCGACGATCCAGCCGGGCACCTGCGTGTAGCCATCCCACGCGGTGTCCTGGACGAGCGCCGTCCCGGCTCCCGCGGCGTGCGCGGCGGCCCGCCGGACGGCCGTGTCGTAGTCGCCGTCGACCAGGACGACCTCGGCGCCTTCGGCCCTGATCGCCGCGACGGCCGCCGCCGGGACCTGGGCGGGGACGAAGATCCGGGCGTCCCGGCCGAAGATCCGCGCCGTTCTGGCGACGGCCCGTCCGTGGTTGCCGTCGGTCGCGGTGACCAGGGTGCGGACCTCGGGCCGTGCCGCCAGCACCCGGTGCACCGCCCAGGACGCGCCGAGCGCCTTGAACGCGGGCAGTCCGAGCCGTGCCGACTCGTCCTTGACCAGCACCCGGCCCGCACCCAGTTCGGCGGCGAGTTCCGGCAGTTCCACCAGCGGGGTGGGCGCGTAGCCGGGCAGCTCCCGGTGGAAGGCGAGGACGTCGGCGGGAGCGGGCGGGCAGCGCCAGCCGAGCGCCCGGGGGCTGCGGTGGACGAGCGGAACCGTCAAGGTCATGGAGCCACCCTGCCCCGCCGCCTATTATTCGGTCCAGCGAATGTTTCCGACCGATAATCATCGGAGAATCCGAATGTTCGATCTGCACCGGCTGCGGCTGCTGCGCGAGCTCAAGCACCGCGGCACTCTCGCGGCCGTCGCCAGGGCGCTGTCGTACAGCCCGAGCTCGGTCTCCCAGCAGCTCTCCCTGCTGGAGGCGGAGGCCGGGGTGCCGCTGCTGGAGCCGGTGGGCCGCCGGGTCCGGCTGACACCGCAGGCCGAGATCCTGGTCGCCCACACCGAGGCGGTGCTGGCCCGGCTCGAGCAGGCCGAGGCCGATATCGCCGCCTCGCTCTCCGAGCTGACCGGAACCCTGCGGATCGCGTCGTTCCAGACGGCGGCGCTCGCCCTGATCCCCGACGCCCTGACGCTGCTGCGCGCCCGCCACCCCCGGCTGCGGGTCCATCTCACCCAGGCCGAACCGGACCGCGCGCTGCCCGCGCTGCTCGCCCGCGACTTCGATCTGGTGATCGCCGAGGAGTATCCGGGCGAACCCGAACCGCACCTGCCCGAGCTGGAGCACGAGCCGCTGTGCGACGACCCGCTCCGGCTCGCCCTGCCCTCCCCCGGCCTCACCGGGCTGCACGAGCTGGCCGGGCACTCCTGGGTGATGGAACCGCCCGGCACACCCGCCCACCGCTGGGCCGTCTCGGTCTGCCGGGCCGCCGGGTTCGAGCCGGACGTCCGCTATGTCAGCACGGACCTGCTGCTCCATCTCCGCCTGGTGGAGGGCGGCCACGCGGCGGCGTTCCTGCCCGACCTGGTGTGGAACGGCCGCCCGCCGACCGTCCCGCTGCTGGCACTGCCGGCGTCGCGGCGGCTGTTCACCTCGGCCCGGCAGGGCCACAGCGCCCATCCGGCGCTGCGGGCCTGCCGTGACGCCCTGGCCTCGCTGGTGGCTCGGCCCTAGAGATCAGCCCAGGTCGGGGGTGTCGCGGAGCTCCACCACGAGGTCGTCGGGCAGCCGGTCGAGCTCCAGCACGATCAGCTCGTTGTCGCCCGCACGCAGCAGCGGGCCCGGCAGGAACAGGGTGCGCTGCGGGCCTTCGGCCCGGTGGCGGCCCAGGCAGAACCCGTTGATCCAGACGACGCCCGCGCCGAAGCCGGGCAGCGCGAGGAACGTGTCGGCCGGTTCGGCGACGGTGAAGCCGCCCCGCAGGAACACCGGGGGCTTGCCCGAGCCGGGCGTGAACTTCAGCGCGGACAGGTCGTCCAGGGGGATCGGGGTCGCGCTCACGCCGTGCAGGTACTGGCGTTCGTGGCGGAGCGCGGTGATCCCCTTGGTCTCGCCGAGCCGGGGGCCGTAGCCGATCCGGCCGAGCGATTCCACCAGCAGCTCGACCCGGGCCGGGCCGCCGATCTGGACGGGCGCGGAGTCCTCGGTGAGCTCGGCGACGCGGACGCCGTCGACCGACAGCCGGGCCCGGTCGCGCAGCCCGTCGACGGTCAGCGGGTAGTCCTGGCGCGGCCCGGGGATCTCCACCCGGTAGCGGACGAGGCCCTGGCCCAGCCCCAGCTCCTCGAACGAGGGCGGGTTGGGGCGGTACACCTCGGGCAGCGCGAGATCGTCGAGGTCGGCCCGCTCGGTCAGCGCGACCGTCATCGGCGGCAGGACCGGCAGGGGCGCGGGGGGCTCCGGGGCGTCCTGGTAGCGGGTGAGGACCTCGCGGAACGCCCAGTACTTCGCGGTCGGGCGGCCGTCCTCGGAGATCGGGGCGTCGTAGTCGTAGGAGGTGGCCTGCGGCAGGTAGGCGCCGCTCTCCAGATCGCGGTTGCCGCCGGCCCAGAGCCCGAAGTTGGTGCCGCCGTGCGCCATGTACAGGTTGACCGAGGCGCCCGCGGCGAGCAGCCGGTCCAGGGTGTCGGCCGCGTCGGCGGCGGGACGGGTGTGGTGCTCGCGGCCCCAGTGGTCGAACCAGCCGATCCACAGCTCCGAGCACATCAGCGGCCCCGACTGCCGGTGCCTGCGCATGGTGGCCAGGTTCCCCTCGGGGTCGGAGCCGAAGGTGCCCGTGGCCAGGATTCCGGGGATGGAGCCGCCGGTCAGCATGTGGTCTTCTGGCCCGTCGGCGGTGAACAGCGGCACGTCGATGCCCGACTCGCGGAGCATGTCGACCAGCGCCTCCAGGTAGTGGGCGTCGCTACCGTAGGAGCCGTACTCGTTCTCCACCTGGACCATCAGCACGTTGCCGCCGTGGGTCACCTGGTGTTCGGCGATCCGCGGGATCAGCAGATCGAACCAGTGTTCGACCTGCTCGAGGAATTCGGGATCACTGGTGCGGACCCGGCCCTTCACCCAGGACGGCAGCCCGCCGTTCTCCCACTCGGCGCAGATGTACGGGCCCGGCCGGACGATCGCATAAAGTCCGGCGGCGGCGGTCTCGGCCAGGAAGGCGTCCAGCTCCTCCAGCAGCCGGTGCTCGCCGCGCCTCGGCTCGTGGTAGTTCCACGGGACGTAGGTCTCCACCGTGTTCAAACCCATCGCACGCATCAGCTCAAGGCGGTGCCGCCACTGCTCGGGCCTGACCCGGAAGTAGTGCAACGCCCCCGAGAGGATCCGGAACGGCTTCCCGTCCACGAGGAAGTCCGATTCCCCGATCTCAAAACGAACCACAGGTGTTTCCTCCCATTAACTGATAGAAAGTGCCTCAATGGAGACTTCGCGGCGGCCGATCGGCCATGTGGACTGGGTCCAGGGCCGGGAGCACTGGGACCACTGGTGGCGGTATCTGACGCCCAGCCCGGCGCACCGCAGGCTCGGGCTGGTCTGCCTGGCCGTCGGCGATCAGAACGGGCGGCTGCCGACGGTGGGACCGCGGGTCCTCGACCACCCGGTGGCGGTGATCGTGCTGTCCGGGGCGGGCTGGTTCTCCGCCGACGGCGCCGAGCCCGTCGACGTGGTCGCGCCCGCCGTGATCTGGCTGATCCCCGGCGTCCCCCACCACTACGGGCCCTACGAGCCCGGCTGGTCGGAGTGCTTCGTGGACTTCGCAGGACCTGCCGTCGAGGCGTACGCGGAGCTGGGACTGCTGGACCCGGCGGTGCCCGTCACCCCGCTGACCAGCGCGGAACCGGCCAGACTCGTGGTCAGGAAGATCGCCGCCGCGGTCCGGCGGGGCGGTCCCCATGTGGACGTGGAGGCCGCCGCGGGCGTCCACGAACTGCTCGCGACGCTGCTGCGGTCGCGCGCCGAGGACGCCGAGGGCGACCGGGTGCTGGCCGCCCTGGCCCGGGACGCGCACGAGCCGTGGCCGGTCGCCGAGCACGCCCGCCGGCTCGGCCTGACCCTCGCCGAGCTGCGCGAGGCCGTCCGCAAGGGCGCCGGCGCCAGCCCCAAGGACTACCTGCTGACGATCCGGCTGAACCTCGCCAAGGAGCTGCTGACCACGACCGATCTTCCGGTCGCGGCCATCGCCCGGCGGACCGGGTATGAGGACCCGGCCTACTTCACGCGGATCTTCACCCGGCGTGCCGGGATCTCCCCCAGCGGCTTCCGCGAGCAGCACTTCCACTAGGTCCCGCTAGGCCTTGACGCTGCCGGCGGCCAGATCCGCCTTCCAGAAGCGCTGCAACGACACGAACGCCAGGATGACCGGGATGAGCGACAGGAACGCCCCGGTGATCACCGCGTCGCGGAGGTTGCCGGTCTGGATGCTGGTCCACTTGACCAGGCCGAGGGTGACCGGCCAGAGCTCCTGGTCGTTGAGGAGCATCATCGGCATGAAGAAGTTGTTCCAGATCGCCACGAACTGGAAGAGGAACAGCGTGACCATCGCGGGCGCCATCAGACGCAGGCCCACGGTGAAGAACAGGCGGAGTTCGCCCGCCCCGTCGACCCGGCCGGCGTCCAGGAGCTCGTCGGGGACCGCGACCTCGGCATACGCCTTGGCCAGGTAGACGCCGAACGGGCTGACCATCGACGGCAGCAGGAAGGCCCAGACCGAGTTCAGCAGCCCGATCTTGCTCTCCAGCAGGTAGATCGGGATGGTGAGCAGCGGCAGCGGCAGCAGGACCGCCAGCATGATCGTCCCGAAGACGAAGCGGCTGCCCCTGAACGGGTACTTCGCCAGCGCGTAACCGGCCATCGCGGCCAGCAGCATCGCGCCCAGCGCGCCGCCGCCCGCGTACAGGACGGTGTTGAACAGCCAGCGCGGGTAGAGGCCGCCGTCCTGGTCCATGACCAGCGCGATGTTGTCGGCCAGGTGCAGGGAGCCGAACCACAGGGAGCCGTCGTACAGGTCCTCGCCCGACTTGGTGGCCGAGACGACCAGCCACCACAGCGGCAGCAGCATGTAGACGGAGACGACGAACAGGAAGCCCGTGGTCAGGATGCGGGCGCGGTTCACCGCACCTCCTTCGCGGTCAGCCAGGACGAGAGCTTGAGGAAGATCAGCGACAGCCCGCCCGCCAGGAGCGCCAGCACGATCGCGATGGCCGAACCGAGCGCGTAGTCGTTGCGGTCAAGGGCGACCTGGAGCGACCACATCAGCGGCGTGTAGTCCTTGGAGACGTTCGTGGTGACGTCGGACAGAACCGCCGGTTCGTTGAAGAGCTGGAGCGTTCCGATGATCGAGAAGACCGCGGTGAGCATCAGCGACGGGCGCACCATCGGGATCTTGATGGAGAGCGCGATCCGCAGGGCGCTCGCCCCGTCGAGCGAAGCGGCCTCGTAGAGGTCGCGCGGGATCGCCTGGAGCGCCGAGTACAGGACCAGCATGTTGAAGCCGGTCCAGGTCCAGGTGACGATGTTGCCGATCGAGAACAGCACGATGCCGTCGTCGAGGAGATCGAGCCCGAACGGGGAGATCTCCGGGGTGTACAGGAACGCCCAGACGATCGTCGCGATCACGCCGGGAACGGCGTACGGCAGGAAGTAGACGAGCCGGAAGAACCGCTTGAACCGGGCGGAAGCGCCGTCCAGGAGGAGCGCGAGGAGCAGCGCCATACCCAGCATGATCGGCACCTGGACCACGCCGAAGGCCAGGAGGCGCCCGACGTCGCGGAGGAACACGCCGTCACGGAAGACCGCGGCGTAGTTGTCGAGTCCGGCGAAGACCCGTTCGGGCTTGCCGAAGCCGAGCCCGGAGCGCTGCACCTGGTACAGGCTCTCGTTGATCGCGTAGCCGATCGGGATCAGGAAGAACACCACGAACAGCACGGTGAACGGTGCGAGCAGCGGGACCGCCGCCCGCATCTTGGAGACAGCCAAGGCGGGCCGCCTTTCTCACGGGGGATGACGGGGAAAGGAGCGTCCCGGCGGTCGCACGGGACGCTCCTGGTGCGTCAAGATCAGGGGGCGACGGTGAGGCCCTTGTCCTTCAGCGAGGTGACGGTCTTCTCCTGGATGGTGGCGAAGGCGTCGGTGAGCTTGCCGCCCTTCTTGACGGCGTCGCCGACGGCGGCGTTGAACGCGTCATTGAGGGCGGGGGTGGTGGGGCCCCAGGTGAAGCCGGGGACCACGGTCTTGCCCGCTTCGGCGAAGGTGGTGAAGACCGCCTGGTCGCCGTAGAACGGACGGCCCGCGGAGATGGCGGGCAGGGTGGCGCCGTCGACGGTGGTCGGGAAGAGACCGCCGTCAGTGATCAGCCCGTCGAAAGCGGTCTTGTCCGTGGCCAGCCAGGTCGCGAACTGAACGGCTTCCTTGGGGTTCTTGCAGCCCGTGAGGACGGAGTTGGGCGAGCCGCCGACGTTGCCGGTGACGGTCTGGCCTTCGGTCCAGTTCGGCATGGGGGCGACGGCCCACTTGCCCTTGGTGCCCTTGACCGAGTCCTCGAGGACCTTGGTCATCCAGACCGCGCCCACGAGGGAGGCGATCCGGCCGTCGGAGAAGTCCTTGAACCAGGCGTCGGACCAGGCCGGCTTGATGTCGACGAGCTTCTTGTCGATCAGGCCCTGCCAGAAACCGGCGACCTTGAGGGTGGCCTCGTCGTTGACGCTGACCTTCCAGGAGTCGCCCTCGGTGCTGAACCACTTGGCGCCGGCCTGCTGGGCGAGACCGCTGAAGAGGTACATGTCGTCGGGGTTGAACGACGACAGGTAGGCCTTGGGGTCGGCGGCGTGCAGCTTCTCCGACGCGGTGGCGAACTCGTCCCAGGTCTTCGGGATCTCGATCTTGTGCTTGGCGAAGATGTCCTTGCGGTAGAACATCCCCATGGGCCCGGAGTCGACGGGCACGCCGTACTGCTTGCCGCCGTAGCTGACGGAGTCGACCGCCCACGGCTGGAAGAGGCTCTTGGTGTCCGCGGTGTAGGGCGTGACGTCCTGGACGGCGCCTTCCACCAGGAAGCTGGCGAGGGTCTCGGACCCGACCTGCGCGAGGCACGGCGCGTTGCCGGCCTTCACCGCGCTGAGCATCTTCTGGTATCCGCCCTTGCCACCCGACTCGATCTGGGTGAACTTCACCTGGATGTCGGGGTGTGAGGCGTTCCAGGCGGCGGCCGCCTTGTCGTAACCGGGCGCCCAGCCCCACCACTCGACGGTGACGGGACCTGCGGCGGCGGGCTTGTCGTCCGACTTCTTGTCGGAGCCGCCACAGCCGGTGAGCCCGGCCGCCGCGGCCACGGCGGCGAGCCCGAGCGCGATCGCTCTACGCATAATGGTGTTTGTCCTTTCCCTGCCCCGAAGGTTGCTGACGGCAACCTTCGTCGCACCCAGGGAAATCCTCCATGGACAAAAGCGCTCACACACTTGCATTTTCGGTGACGCACGGCACAACAGGCGATGTCAGCGGAGGGCCAGCGAGGTCGAGATGGCCATATCGATGAAGGCGAGGGCCTCGGCACGGCGCGCGAACGGCGAGGTGTACAGCGAGCGGGTGGCGGTGCTGCGGCGGATCCGGAGGCACTCGTCGGTGATCCGGTGCCAGCGGGGGTCGAACGCGGTGCGGGCGTGCGCGGCGGCCTGCGACTTGGAGATGATCTCGCCGGTGGCGATGGTGTGGTGGATCCGGCTGACGCCCAGCACCCCCCAGGCCGGAGCCCAGGTGCCGAGCATCGCCAGGCCCGCCGGGGTCGTGCCGCGCGTGCCCCGCTCATGCCAGGGACGCCAGTA
The DNA here is from genome assembly GCF_054778695.1 of Actinocorallia lasiicapitis. NCBI lineage: Bacteria > Bacillati > Actinomycetota > Actinomycetes > Streptosporangiales > Thermomonosporaceae > Actinocorallia > Actinocorallia lasiicapitis. The sequence goes on along the minus strand of NZ_BAAGZI010000213.1, from coordinate 1,926 downwards.
GTCGCCGAGGTTGGCGCGGCACCAGGAGCGCAGGTCCGCGCGTTCGGCGGGGATCGCGAGATGCTGCGGGAGCGGGCCGCGCAGCGGGACCCCGTACCCGGCGAGCAGCCGCCACGCCACCGGGTCGCGGCCCTCGGTGGAGTCCGGCTGGAGCAGAAGGCCGCTGGCGGACGGCCCCGGGAGCGCGTCGTAGGGGTCGCCCGCCAGATCCGACCAGGTCAGGTAGGGGCCGTCGAAGAACGGTTTGGGATGGCGTCGGGCGAGCTGCTCGTGCACCAGTTCCAGGGCTCTGAGCTGCTGCGGTCGGGCGGGCGAGGAGCTGACGGCCACGAAGTCGATGTCGGACTCCGCCGGACGGAAGTCGCCCAGCGCCACCGAACCGGTCAGGTAGAGGCCCTCCACGAAACCGGGGAGCGCGGCGTCCACCAGGGACAGATAGGTGGCCGCCACCTCGATCGCCAGGGGATGCACGGCCGTCGCCAAGGCCTCACGCCGATCTTGTGCCACCGAACATCCCCCACACCCGCAGACCCGTGCATACCGAACCGCAACGGTAACTCAGCGCGTCCGTCCGATCACAGAAGTTCCGGAAACCGGTTCAGGGGCGGCGGCGCGCCCGGAGGACGGCGTCGTACTTGACGACGTCCGTTCCCTCGTGCTCGAGACCCTTACGCTCGCGGGTTTCGACCGTGGTGAACTCCCAGACGGCCGGGTCGAGGTTCTCGGCCAGCTCCTCGGGAGTGAAGAGCATGTCGCGGCGGGCGCCGTGGTGGTCGTCGTTCTCCAGGTCGCGCGGGTGGTGTCCGACGAGCACCAGGGAACCGCCGGGGGCGACGGCGTCGGCGAGCCGGGCGAACAGCGGTGTCCTGTGCTCCTCCGGAAGGTGCATGAACTGGGCGGTGACCAGGTCGTAGACCCCGTCGGGGGTCCAGTCGAAGACGTCGGCGCGCGCCCAGGACGTCCGGTCGGCGAGGCCCAGGTCGGCGGCGTGGGCCGCGGCGCGGGTCAGGGCCGTCGCGGAGATGTCGACGCCGTGCACCCGCCAGCCGCGGCCGGCGAGCCAGAGGGCGTCGCCGCCTTCGCCGCAGCCGACGTCCAGGGCGGTGCCGGGGGCCAGGCCTGCGGTCTCGGTGACGAGCTGGCGGTTGGCGTCGCCGCTCCAGACCCGGTCGGCGGTGCGGTAGCGCTCCTCCCAGAACGCCTCGTCGTAGACCCAGCCGCCACGCCGTGCGACCTTGACGGCCCGGTCGATCTCCTCGGCGACCAGAGCGGCGTTGATCGCGGCGCCCGCCGCCAGCCCGGCGGCCGCGGCGGTGATGAGCTGCGCCTTCGGGTCGGCGACATTTCCGGCGATCCAGACGCCGGACACTTCGGTCGCGCCGTCCGCGGCGGCGGCGAAGTGGCTGCCGATGACGTGGCCGCCCATCGACAGGTCCGCCGGTTCGAGGCCGAGGGCGGTGAGCGGGCCCGGACGCGCGGCCATCCGGGTGGCGACGACCAGGGCGTCCAGCGGCACGGTCGCACCGGACTCCAGCCGGACCCCGGTGAGCCGGTCGTCCGCGGACTCCACGGCCGCGACCGCGCCGTCCACGAGGGCGATCCCGCGTGCCGTCAGGGCTTCCAGTTCCTGGGCGGACGGGCGGTCCGCGGTGTGCAGGAACAGGGTGACGTCCTCGGTGAGCTGGCGGAAGAGCTGCGCCTGGTGGGTCGCGGCCGGGCCGGTGTTCAGCACGCCGACGGCCTGGTCGCGGACCTCCCAGCCGTGGCAGTACGGGCAGTGCAGCACGTCGCGGCCCCAGCGTTCGGCCAGTCCCGGCAGGTCGGGCAGCTCGTCGGCCAGACCCGTCGTGACGAGCAGCCGGCGGGCGTGCGGGGAGCGGCCGTCGGCCAGGTCCACCCGGAAGCCGCCGCCGTCGAGCGCGGCGG
>NZ_BAAGZI010000212.1:0-9949 GCF_054778695.1 Actinocorallia lasiicapitis | reverse complement strand
GCCCGGCGCGGTCCTGTCGGCCGACGCCGAGAACCGCGGGCTGGCCGGGGAGATCGCGCGCTGCCTCGCCGAACTGATGAGCGTGGACGCCGCGACGGTCTGCCTGCTGCTCGGCGAGGGCACCGGGGGAGCGGCCCTCGCCCTGCTCCCCGCCGACCGGGTGCTGTGCACCGAGAGCGGCTGGCTGTCGCCGCTGCCGCCCGAAGGCGCCTCGGTGATCGTCCACCGGACCCAGGACCGGGCCGCCGAGATGGCCGAGGCACAGGGCATCGCCGCCGCCGACCTGCTGGCGGCGGGCATCGTCGACTGGATCGTCCCCGACGAGCCCGTGGCCCTCGTCGGCGAGCTGGAGACGGCGCTGCTGGCCGCCGCCTCGCTCCCGCCAGGCGACCGGCTCACCGCACGCTCCGCCCGGTTCGTCCCCGTCAGAGGCGGCGGTGCTCCAGGGCGGGGATGAGGGCGCGGACCTTGCCGGTGAGCGTGAGATCCGCGGCCAGGGTCCGGACGGTCGGGAACGGCCCGAGGTCGGTGACGACCGTGCCCATCGGGTCGATGAGCTGGCTGCGGCCGACTCCCGTGCGGGCGCCTGCGGGCGGGTCGGTGCGGTCGGGCGCCTTGCCGACGGCCACCGTCCAGATCGTGTTCTCGATGGCGCGGGCCCGGATCAGGGTCGTCCAGTGCTCCTCCTTGAAGGGGCCGGAGGCCCACGCCGCGGAGATCAGCAGCACCTCGGCGCCCTGGTCGACCAGGGCGCGGGCCAGTTCGGGGAAGCGCACGTCGTAGCAGGTCATCAGCCCGAGCCTGGTGCCGGCCAGATCGACGGTCACCGGCTCGTCGCCGGGCGCGACCACATCGGACTCGGCGAAGGCGTAGGCGTCGAACAGATGCATCTTCCGGTAGGAGCCGACCAGTTCGCCCGTCTCGGAGATCGCGACCAGGGTGTTGTGGACGCGCCCGTCGCCGGCCGGTTCGAACACGCCCGCCACCAGCGCGACGTTCCGTTCCCGCGCCAGTTCGCGCAGGCCCGTCACGAACGGGCCGTCCAGGGGTTCGGCGAAGTCGGCGAGCCGGTTGCCGAACCGCACCATCGTGGCCTCGGGGAAGACGGCGAGCTCGGCGCCCGGGCACTTGGCGAGCGCCGCCCTGACGGCCGCGAGGTTCTCGCGGGGATCGTCGCCGACCTCGATCTGGCACAGCCCGATACGCAACATGATCCCAGTCTGCCAGCCCCGCGCCCGGTAGGCCGTGTCTTATGGATCTTGTCCGTAGCGAGCGGCGTCCAGGTGCGTGCCTCGGGGGTGCGGAGGAGGGAGCCAGCCTGGTTTGGCTGGTGACCGACGACAAGCCCTCGAGGTGCGTGCCTGGACGCCGCGCAGTAGGACTGAAGATTCATAAGACACGGCCTAAGCTGGGGGCTGTGGACGAACCTCTGGTGGCGCGGATGCGGGGCTTCGGGACGACGATCTTCGCCGAGATGTCGGCGCTGGCCGCACGGACCGGCGCGATCAATCTCGGGCAGGGCTTCCCCGACGAGGACGGCCCCGCCGCGCTCCTCGACGAGGCGATCGCCGCGATCCGCGGCGGCGGCAACCAGTACCCGCCCGGGATCGGCCTGCCGGTGCTCCGCGAGGCCGTCGCCGCCCAGCGCGCCGCCCGATACGGCCTGGACTACGACCCCGACACCGAAATCCTGATCACGGTCGGCGCCACCGAGGCGATCGCGGCGGCCGTCCTGGCGCTGACGGGCCCCGGCGACGAGGTGATCGCGTTCGAACCGTTCTACGACTCCTACGCCGCCACCGTCGCCCTGTCCGGCGCGCGGCTCCGCCCGGTGACGCTCCGCCCGTCGCACGGCAGGTTCACCTTCGACCCAGCCGAGCTGCGCGCCGCGATCACCCCGGCGACCAGGGCGATCCTGGTCAACTCCCCGCACAACCCCTGCGGGACGGTCTTCACCGCCGGCGAACTCCGGCAGATCGCCGAGCTCTGCGTCGAACACGACCTGGTCGCGATCACCGACGAGGTGTACGAGTATCTGACGTTCGACGACTCCGTCCACCGGCCGCTCGCCGCCTTCCCAGGGATGCGCGAGCGCACCGTCTCGATCTCCTCGGCGGGCAAGACCTTCTCGGTGACGGGCTGGAAGACCGGCTGGGTCTGCGCGCCCGCCCGGTATGTGACGGCCGTCAAGACCGTCAAGCAGTTCCTCACCTATGTGGGTTCGGGCCCGTGGCAGAGCGCCGTCGCCTACGGGCTGGCGCACGAGCTCGGCTGGGTCTCCTCGCTCCGCAAGACCCTCCAGGCCAAACGCGACCGGCTGGTCGACGGGCTGGAAGCGGCCGGTTTCACGGCGTTCCGCCCGGAGGGCACCTACTTCGTGCAGGCCGATATCCGGCCGCTCGGCCACACCGACGGGCTGTCCCTGGCCCGCGCGCTGCCCGAACTGGCCGGTGTGGTGTGCGTCCCTACCCAGGTGTTCTACGCCGACCCGGCACGTGGCGCCCACTACGTCCGCTTCGCCTTCTGCAAGAAGGACGAGGTCATCGACGCCGCCGTCACTCGCCTCGCCGCCCTCTGACCGGGAACGAGTGTCCACAACGGCACTCTCCGTGACGCGTTTTGGATATACCCTGCCGGACGTGGCAGGACCGACGATCGCGCAACCTCAGTTCCCCGACGACGACGGGAACGCCGACCCCCGGCTGGCGGCCGCCCTCGCGGCGTACGCGGCGGGACGGGCCGGCGAGCACGGGGTGATCAGCGAGCTGTACGACAGCAGGCTGCTGGTGCCGATCGTCGCCGTGCTCAACGAGTCGGAGCTGGTCGACGGGCTGCGCCGGGAGAAGGAGTCCGACATGGCGCTCCCCATGCTGGTCGGCGAGGACGGCCGGCGTGGCGTGCTCGGCTTCACCTCCATGCGCACTATGAAGCGGTGGAATCCCGACGCACGCCCGGTGCCCGTCCACGCCCGCGACGCCTGCAAGGCCGCCCTCGACGAGAAGGCCGACGCCCTGGTCGTCGATGTGGCGGGGCCGATCCCGTTCGCCGTGGACGGGGTGCGGCTGCATCTGCTGGCCGAGGGCGAGCCGATCCCGCCGCTGCACGAGGACCCCGACATCCTGGCCGCGATCGAGGCGGCCTTCAGCCCCGAACACGACGTCACCGGCGTGCGGGTGGGCCCCGGCACGGGCGCCGAACTCTCGGTCAGGTTCGTGATCGCGCCCGGCGCGGACGAGCAGGCGGCGATCCGGCGGGTCGGCGACCGGCTCGCGGACGTGCTGCGCGGCCGGATCGTCGGCGGCATCGAACTCGGGGCCGTCCGCCGCTAGGGTTCGCCCATGGAGACCACCCCCCGGGATCCCTGGTTCGACCCCGTCCGCGCGCGGCCGGTTCTGACGGCGGTGCTGGCGGTCGCGGTCTGCGCGCTGCTCACCGTGCGTCTCGGCCCGGCCGCGGAGCTGCCCGCGTTCCTGGCCGTCGGGGTGCTCGGCTCGGTCCTGTCGGTGATCGACGTGGCGCTCAAACGGCTGCCCGACCCGCTCACCGGCACCGCGGCCGTCGCGGCGTTCGCGGTGCTGGCCGTCGCCGATCCGGGACGGCTCAAGTACGCGGTGTTCGGCGCGCTGGCCCTGTTCGCGTTCTACGGGATCCAGTGGTTCGTGATGCCGTCGCAGATCGGGTTCGGCGACGTCAAGCTGGCCGTCTCGCTGGGTCTGCTGCTCGGCTGGCTCGGGCTGCCCGCCTGGATCGGCGGGGTGTTCGCGATCCATCTGCTGGGCGGGGCGTGGGCGCTCGGGATGATCGTCGCCCGGCGCGGCGGGCGGGGCGCGAGCCTTCCGTTCGGGCCGGTCATGGCGGCCGGGACCCTGGTGTCGGTCCTGATCTACGGCTGACCCCGTCTCGCCCAGTGGACGCCGTGGACGCCGCACGGCCCCGGGATGGAAGAATTACCAGCATGTTGCGCTGGTTGACCGCTGGAGAATCGCACGGCCCCGCCCTGGTCGCGATCGTTGAGGGTATGCCCGCCGGAGTCCGCGTCACGTCCGCGGACATCGCCGAGGGGCTGCGCCGCCGCCGTCTCGGCCACGGCCGCGGCGCCCGGATGAAGTTCGAACAGGACAAGGTGACGATCACCGGGGGCATCCGGCACGGCCAGACCCTCGGCGGCCCCGTCGCCATCGAGGTCGGCAACACCGAGTGGCCGAAGTGGGAGACCGTGATGTCGCCCGACCCGGTCGACCCCGAGCTGCTGGCCGCCCAGGCGCGCAACGCGCCGCTGTCGCGGCCCCGTCCCGGCCACGCCGATCTCGCGGGCATCCAGAAGTACGGCTTCGACGACGCCCGGCCGATCCTGGAGCGGGCGAGCGCCCGTGAGACGGCCGCCCGGGTGGCGCTCGGCGAGGTCGCCAAGGCGTTCCTGCGGCAGACCCTCGGCGTCGAGGTGTTCAGCCATGTGATCTCGCTCGGCACCGTCGAGGTCCCGGCCGACGCTCCGCTGCCGACGCCCGAGGACCTCGCCGCGATCGACGAGAGCCCGGCCCGCTGCTTCCACGCCGAGACCGACGCGGCCATGGTCGCCCATGTCGACGAGCTGAAGAGGGCGGGCGACACCATCGGCGGCGTCGTCGAGGTGCTGGCCTACGGCCTGCCGCCGGGCCTCGGCAGCCACGTCCACTGGGACAGGCGGCTGGACTCCCGGCTCGCCGGGATCCTCATGGGCATCCAGGCGATCAAGGGCGTCGCGGTCGGCGACGGGTTCGAGACGGCCAGGCGGCCCGGCTCCCAGGCCCACGACGAGATCGACAACACCCCCGACGGGGTGCGCCGCCGGACCAACCGGGCGGGCGGCATCGAAGGCGGCATGACCACCGGCGAGGTGCTGCGGGTCAGCGCCGCGATGAAGCCGATCTCCACGGTCCCGCGCCAGCTCGACACCATCGACGTGCTGACCGGCGAGCCCGCCAAGGCCATCAACCAGCGCAGCGACGTGACGGCCGTCCCGGCGGCGGGCGTCGTCGCCGAGGCGATGGTGGCGCTCTGCCTGGCCGACGCCGTGCTGGAGAAGTTCGGCGGCGACCACGTCGAGGAGACCGCCCGCAACGCCCGCGCCTACCTGCAGTCCCTGGTGGTGAAGTAGCGATGGCTCCGGTGGCGGTCGTCATCGGCCCGCCCGGCTCGGGCAAGACCACGATCGGCACGGGCCTCGCCGAGGCCCTGGACGTCCCGTTCCGGGACACCGACGCCGACGTCGAGCTGCTGGCCGGCAAACCGATCAGTGACATCTTCATCGACGACGGCGAGCAGGCGTTCCGCGCCCTGGAGCGGCAGGCCGTCGCCGAGGCGCTCACCGCGCACGCCGGGGTGCTGGCGCTGGGCGGCGGCGCGATCCTCGACCCCGCGACCCAGCGGCTGCTCGAAGACCACCAGGTCGTCTATCTGGAGGTCTCGCTGGCCGAGGCCGTCAAACGGGTCGGCCTGAACTCCGCGCGCCCGCTGCTGGTCAACAGCCCGCGGTCGGTGCTGCGCAAACTGCTCGATGAGCGCCTGCCGATCTACCAGCGGCTCGCCAAGATCACTGCGGTCACCACCGACCGCGCCCCGCAGGAGGTCGTCGACGACCTCGCCGCGGCCCTGCGCTGACGATGGAGGCAAGCCAGATGACCGCCAGCCGGATCACCGTCCACGGGGACGCGCCGTACGACGTCGTGATCGGTACCGGGATCCTCGGCGAACTGCCGGGGCTCGTGGGCGACAGGGCGCGCAGCGTCGCGGTCGTGCACCCCGAGGGTCTGCCGGAGATCGCCCGGCCCGTCATCGGGGTGCTGGAGCAGGCCGGGCATCTCGTCCACGCGTTCCCGGTGCCCGACGGGGAGGCCTGCAAGGACGTCGCGGTGCTGGCCGGGCTCTGGTCGGGGTTCGCGGCGGCCGGGATCACCCGCACCGACGCGGTCGTCGGGGTGGGCGGCGGCGCCGCCACCGATCTGGCCGGGTTCGCGGCGGCGTCCTGGCTGCGGGGCGTGCGCTGCGTGCTGGTGCCGACGACCCTGCTGGCCATGGTCGACGCGGCCGTCGGCGGCAAGACCGGGATCAACATCCCCGAGGGCAAGAACCTGGTGGGCGCGTTCGCGCCGCCCGCCGGGGTGCTCTGCGATCTGACCACGCTGGTCACCGTGCCCCGCCAGGACTACATCTCCGGCCTCGCCGAGACGATCAAGGCCGGGTTCATCCGCGACCCGCGCATCCTCGACCTGGTCGAGGCCGACCCCGAGGGCGCCGCCCACCCGGACGGCCCGCACACCCGCGAACTGGTCGAACGGGCCGTCCAGGTGAAGGCCGACGTGGTCGGCGCCGACCTCAAGGAGGCCGGGCTCCGCGAGATCCTCAACTACGGCCACACCCTCGCCCACGCGATCGAGAAGGCCGAGGACTACCGGTTCCGGCACGGCCACGCCGTCGCGATCGGCTGTGTCTACGCCGCCGAACTGGCCCGCCTCGACGGCCGGATCGACGACTCCCTCGTGGAGCGGCACCGCGCGGTGTTCTCCTCGGTCGGCCTGCCCGTCTCCTACGGGATCGAGACCTGGGACGAGCTGCGCGCCACCATGAACGTCGACAAGAAGACGCGCGGCGCCACCCTGCGCTTCGTGGTCCTGGACAAGCTCGGCGAATGCGGCCGCCTGACCGGCCCGTCCGAGGAACTCCTGCGCGACGCCTTCACCCGCGTCGCCCGCTAGGGCTCAGCCGGACGGTTTGAGCGCCGCGTAGACGACGGCCTCGAGTTCGACCGCCACCTCGTCCAGGGTCGTGGTGTCGCGCCTGGCCCGGCAGAGGATGGTCGCGCCTTCCACCGAGGCGACGATCAGGGTGGCCAGCCGCGCCGCGCGGTTCGGGGTGATCCCGCCCGCGACCAGGGCGAGCGCCAGCGCGTTCTGCCAGCGCTGGAACGCCTCGGCGGCCGCGGCGGCGAGCTGCGGCGCCTCCTCGTGTGACTCGATCGTGACGGCCGCGATCGGACAGCCCGCCTGGAAGTCGCTCTTCACCAGCACCTTCCGCCACCAGCCCACGAAGGCGAACACCGCGGCGATCGGGTCGCTCTCGTCGATGGCCGAGACGGTTCCGGCGGCCACGAAGTCGCCCGCGTAGCGCACGGCCTCCTCGGCGAGCTGGACCTTGCCGCCCGGGAAGTGGTGGTAGATCGAGCCGCGCGGCGCGCCGCTGTGCGCGATGACGTCGCGGAAGCCCGTCCCGCTGTAGCCGCGCTCGCGGAAGAGGTAGGCGGCGCTGCGCACCATGCGCTCCTTGGCTGTCACCCCCACATTATGACATTCGTCATATTGACGTCGCGCCGGACCGCCGCCACCCTCCCTATGACAGTCGTCATACCGCGTCCGGGGCGACCACCCCAGGAAGCGCTCCGGACCCGGATGACAAGCTGGAGGCGCGCGGCGCAGGCCCGCGCGCGGACATTCCCGGTGGAGGCGGCAATGACGATCAGCGTGGAGTGGACCGAGGGCAACGCCCTGGTCCTGCGGATGGACGACGGCGAGAACCGCTTCACCTGGGCCGCCGTCGAAGCCTGGAACAAGGCGCTGGACACCGTCGCCGAGGGCGACTACAGCGCCGAGCCCTGCGCCCTGATCACCACCGGCACCGGCAAGTTCTTCTCCAACGGCCTCGACCTGGACTCCCTCACCAAGGACCCGGCGCGGTCCGAGGAGTACCTCAAGTCCGTCATGGAGATCTTCGCGCGGCTGCTGGAGCTGCCCTTCCCGACGGTCGCCGCGATCAACGGGCACGCCTTCGCGGCGGGCGCGATGCTGGCCGTCGCCCACGATCAGCTGATCATGCGGGGCGACCGCGGCTGGCTCTGCCTGCCCGAGATCGACCTCGGACTGCCCTTCATGGCCGGGATGAACGCCCTGCTCAAGGCCCGCCTGCCCGGGCCGATCGCCCACGAGGCCATGCTGACCGGACGCCGCTACGTCGCGCCGGAACTGCTGGCCGCCGGGGTGATCCAGCAGGCCGTCCCCGAGGACGAGGTGCTGCCGGTGGCGCTCGCCGAGGGCCGCCGCCGCGCCGCCCACTCCGGCAAGACCCTCCAGACGATCCGCGCCGGCCTGTACGGAGACGTGATCAAGACACTGCGCGGCCCGCTGGGCGCGTCGCTCTGACGAACAACCTTCGAGGATGGGGAACCCACATGCGCATCGGAATGCCGCTCAGCTACTCGGGTGGATTCAAGGAGACCGTGGCCGAGCTGGCCGACTATGAGCGCGCCGGACTGGACATCGTCCACGTCGCCGAGGCCTACAGCTTCGACGGCGCCAGCCAGCTCGGGTACATCGCGGCCAAGACCGAGCGGCTGGAGATCGCCGCCGGGATCTTCAACATCTACTCGCGGACCCCGTCGCTGATCGCGATGACCGCCGCGGGCATCGACTACATCTCCGAGGGCCGGTTCACGCTGGGCCTCGGCGCGTCGGGCCCGCAGGTCATCGAGGGCTTCCACGGTGTGCCGTACCACGCGCCGCTCGGCCGCACCCGCGAGGTCGTCGAGATCTGCCGCGAGGTGTGGAAGCGCGAGAAGCCCCTGGAGTACAGCGGCAAGCACTACACGCTGCCGCTCCCGGCCGAGAAGGGCACCGGCCTCGGCAAGGCACTGAAGATCATCAATCACCCGGTCCGCAAGGACATCCCGATTGAGATCGCCGCGATCGGCCCGAAGAACGTCGAGCTGACCGCCGAGATCGCCGACGGCTGGCAGCCGATCTTCTTCCTGCCCGAGAAGTGCGACGAGGTGTGGGGCGACTCGCTCCGCGCGGGCTTCGCCAAGCGCTCGCCCGAGCTCGGCAAGGACTTCAACATCAACGCCCAGGCGTTCCTGGCCATCGGCGACGACGTCGAGGGCTTCCTGGAGTTCGGCCGTCCCATGGCCGCCCTCTACATCGGCGGCATGGGCGCCAAGGGCAAGAACTTCTACAACGACCTCTGCCGCCGCTACGGCTGGGAGAAGGAGGCCGAGGAGATCCAGGACCTCTACCTCGCCGGCAAGAAGCAGGAGGCCGCCGAGAAGGTGCCCTTCGAGCTGATCAAGAACATGTCGCTGATCGGCCCCGAGTCCTGGGTCAAGGAGCGCCTGGTCGCCATGAAGGCCGCCGGCGTCACCACGATCAACGTCAACCCGATCGCGGCCGACCACCAGGCCAAGCTCCAGCTCATCGAGAAGATCAAGACCCTGGTCGCCGACCTCTAACCCGCACAGGGACCACCAGAACGGCCGTGGCCTCCCCGCCACGGCCGTTCTCGTTCGGACGTCAGTAGCCGAGCGATTTCAGCCGTTCGACCATCCGCCGCGCGTCCTTGAGATGGTCGTCGAGGGTGGCCAGCTCGGGGCCCTCGTTACGGAAGTCGCCATAGATGACCAGGATCGGACCCCTGCGGACCAGGACTCCCTTCGATCGCTGGGGATGGACGGAGCGGGGGGTCTTCCAGGTGAACGCCAGGGCGGCGTCCCCGATCCCGGGGCGAGTGATCTTGATGCCCGGGCACCGCTCCGCATACCCCTTGATTTCGGCGAAGAACTCCTGAGCCGACTCCGGTGAGGGGAAATCCATCACCTGCTCGGCCCGAGCGGTCGAGGTCAGCTCGTTGCCGCCGATCTCGGGGTTGCCGTTGTAGCCCACGACCATGCCCGCGCTCCTCCCGAACGGATCCTCCTCCTCGTCGGTTCCGGCCCCGCACGTCGGAACATAAAGGGATCCGGTCCACTCGGCACTCGTGCTCCAGCGGTGCTGAGGATCCTTCTTCGGAACGTCGGCGGCGTAGAGCAGGTCCGACAGGCGCAGGGCACGCGGCCGGGACGCGGTGGGGCTCGCCGAGACCGTCGGCCCGACGACCGGCCCCCCGTCGGGGGCGGAGTCGCCCGGCAGGAGCAGGGCCACCGCGCCCG